>JBFWQJ010000054.1:0-13600 GCA_050249515.1 Dehalococcoidia bacterium
CGATCGCCCTCGCCCTCGCGCTGGTGGGCGGACTGATCGCGCGCCAGCTTCGCCTCTCCCCGATCCTCGGCTACCTCGTGACCGGGCTGCTCATCGGCCCGTACACACCGGGCTACCGCGCCGACCAGGAGACGCTGCACCAACTCGCCGAGGTGGGCGTGGTGTTCCTGATGTTCGGCGTCGGGCTGGAGTTCCAGCTGCGCGAGATGCTGGCCGCGCGCAAGCTCGCGCTGCCCGGCGCGCTGCTCCAGATCCTCGTGGTCGCGACGGTGACGTGGGGCCTCGGGCGGCTCGTGGGCCTCGGCGTCGCGGAGGCGGCCGTGCTGGGCATGGCCGCCAGCATCTCCAGCACCGTGGTGCTGATCCGCGCGCTCGAGGAGCGCGGCATGACGACCTCGATCGCCGGGCACACGCTCATCGGCTGGCTGATCGTGCAGGACCTCGCGACGATCGTGATGCTGGTGCTGCTGCCGGTGTTCGTCCGGCCGGACGGCAACGGCACGCAGGAGATCATCACCACCGCCGTGCGCGGGCTGGCGTTCACCGTGGTCGCGATCGCGGCCGGTTCGAAGCTCGTGCCGTGGCTGCTTCGCCTGATCGGCCGGACCGGCTCCCGCGAGCTCTTCGTCCTCGCGATCATCTGCCTCTCGCTCGGCATCGCGGAGGGCGCCGCCTTCGCCGGGCTGTCGCTCGCGCTCGGCGCGTTCATCGCCGGCGTCGCCGTGGGCGGCACCGACGCGAGCCACCAGGCCGCGAGCGACGTGCTCCCCCTGCGCGATGCGTTCGCGGTGCTGTTCTTCGTCTCCGTGGGCATGCTCATCGACCCGTGGTCGATCGTGGAGGAGCCGCTGCTCTTCGGCATCGCGGCCGCCGCGATCCTGCTGCTCAAGCCGATCGTCTCCGCGCTGATCACGGGCGCCTTCCCCGTCCCCGGCCGCGTGGCGCTGGTCGCCGGTGCGGGGCTCGGCCAGGCCGGCGAGTTCTCGTTCATCCTCGCCGAGGCCGGGCGCGTCCTCGGCGTCGTGTCCGATCCGACGTACCACGCGCTGCTGGCGGCCTCCGTGCTCTCGATCGCCGTGAACCCGCTCGCATTCCGCTTCGCGGGCGCGCTGGAGGGTGGCGCGCGGGCCGTGGGGCCGTTCTGGCGCTGGCTGGACCGGCAGGGCAAGGAGCCCACCGTCGTCCCGCCGCCGCGCGAGCACGTGATCATCGCCGGCGCCGGCCGGGTGGGACGCCTCGCGGGCCGCGCGCTGGCGACCGCCGGCCTGCCGCACGTCTACATCGACGGGTCGCTGGACACGGTGATGCGGCTGCAGATGCTCGGCAACACCGCATACTGGGGCGACGCCGCCAGCGCCCAGGTGCTGCGCGCCGCCGGGATCGAGGAGGCCCGCCAGCTGATCCTCGCGGTGCCGGACGGCGACACGGCGGCGCTGGCCGCGAGCCACGCGATGCGGCTGCGGCCGGGCATCGGCGTCGTCGCACGCGCGCACTCCACCGGCGACCTGGCCGCGCTGCGCAACGGGCAGGTGGAGGCGGCGATCGTCCCCGAGTTCGAGGGCGCCGTGGTGATCGTCCGCGAATCGCTCGGCCGCCTCGGCATCCCGCGCGAGACGCGCGATGCGATCGCGCACCAGATCCGCGACGAGGAGTACGGCGACGGACACGGCGGCGACGACAGTGGTGACGACGGCGGCACCGACGCGCACGCCGCGCACGCCCCCGTCCACACGTAGCCGCGCCCGCGAGCGCCTTGGCAGATCTGCGCGTACAGTGCTGCCCTGACGAGGGAGCCTCGGCGCGTGCTTGACCGATCGTTCGTGGCCCTGCTGGCGCTGATCCTGGTGAACCAGATCGGCTTCGGGCTGATCACGCCCGTCCTGCCGTCCTACGCGCGCTCCTTCGGGCTGGACGCCGCGGACATCGGCCTCGTCATCGGCATCTACGGTTTCGCCCGCTTCATCGCCAACGTCCCCGCCGGCTACCTCTCCGACCGCCGAGGCCGCCGGCAGGTGCTGGTGCTGGGCACGGCGGTCACCTCCGTCGCCTCGGCGCTGATCGCGACCTCGGACAGCCTGCCGCAGCTGCTGGCGTACCGCCTGCTGGCGGGGCTGGGCGCGGCGACGGTGATCACGGCCGGGCAGATCATGGTGGGCGACCTGGCCCGGCCTGAGAACCGCGGCCGGATGATGAGCATCTACCAGGGCGTCTTCCTCTTCGGCGTCGGCCTGGGCCCCACGCCGGGCGGCCTCCTCGCCGACGCGTTCGGGCTCCGTGCCCCGTTCATCGCCTACGCGGTGTTCTCCGCCGGGGCCTGCCTGCTGGCGATGCTGGTGATCCGCGAGACGAAGCCCGCGGAGGCGCGCCTCGCCGAGCGCGAGGCCGTGACCGAGACGTCGAGCGCCGTGGACCGCGCGACGCTGCTCCGGACGCTGGGATCGCGCGCGTTCATCCTCATCGTCTTCGTGTCGTTCGCCCAGTTCGTGGGCCGCACGGGAGCGCTGTTCACGGTCGCGCCGCTGCTGGGGACGGAGGACCTCGGCCTGTCGTCGTCGAAGATCGGCTACGCGCTGACGCTGGTGAACGTGCTGAACATTGCCACCATCTACTTCTCCGGCGCGCTGGCGGACCGCTTCGGGCGCAAGGTGGTGATCGTCCCGGCGATGCTGGTGGAGGGCGCCGGGCTGGCGCTATTCGCCTTCGCGGACTCGTACCTGCTGTTCCTGGCGAGCGCGGCGACGTGGGGCTTCGGCTCCGGGATCTCGGGCCCGGCCCCGGCGGCGTACGTGACGGACCTGGCGCCGGGCAGCGTGCGCGCGCGGATCTTCGGCTACTTCCGGTCGCTGTCGGACGCGGGGTACGTGGTGGGGCCGCTGGCGCTGGGATGGATCGCAAACCGCTGGGGCTACGACGCGCCCCTGCTCCTGACGGCGGGGATGATCCTGGTCGCGGGCGTGCTCTTCGCCCTCTTCGCGCCGGAGTTCCATCGAGGCACGCGCGCGCCCGCCGCGCCGCAGCCGGCGCGCGCGCCTCGAGGTGTGCGTTAGCTCTTGCTGGAGTTCGGCGACTTGGGCGCGGCGGCCTTCTTCGGCTTGCGCGTCTCGCGCTTTCCAGACTGTGACTTGTCGGCCATGATCACCTCGATGTGACTCGCCCCGCGGGGGGCCACCCGCCCGCCCCAGTGCGGACGTGGTGCACCCGTTATGGTAGCCGAGACCGCGCTTGTGGGATTCGCCCCGTCCCCCCACCGCGCCGCACGAGGAGGCCCGATGCGCGCTCACCTGCAGGCCGTCCAGCCCTACGAGCTGCACGGCGTCCGCTACTACCAGCTGATCTACGTCCCGGAGGACGGCCGCCCGCGAGAGGCGCGCCTCTCCCATGACATGGCCTACCCCGACCCCCAGCCCGGCGACGAGGTGGAGGTGCACGCGATCCTCGGCATCGTCGACCGCGTGACCCGCGTGGAGGCCACGCCGTGACCGGACGGACGAGCGAGGCGCCGGGCTGGGCGCTGGTCGCGGGCCAGTTCGCCCTCTTCGCGGTGCTCGCGGTGGAGGTGCTCCGCGCCCGGCGGGTCGGGCTCCTCGGCCTGGCGGGCATCGGCGCGATCGCGCTGGGGAGCGCGCTGATGGCGCTCGCCTCCTCGCTCCTCGGCCGCCGCCTGCGCGCCCACCCCGCCCCGCACGAGGATGCCGTGCTCCGCACGGACGGGATCTACGGCGTGGTGCGTCACCCCATCTACCTCGGCGTGCTGTCATGCGCCGCCGGCGCCGTGCTCATCGCCCGCACGCCGCGCGCGGCGGCCGCCTTCGCCGCGCTCTCCGCGCTGCTGCACGTGAAGTCGGGGTACGAGGAGCGCCTGCTCACGGAGCACTTCCCGGACTACCCGGCCTACGCGGCGCGCGTCTCGAAGCTCGTCCCCGGTCTGTAGCCTCCTCGCGCGCCCGCGCCGGCGGGAGGCGCCCCGAGGCGCGCGCGTCGATTGTGAATTCGGTCACGGGTGCATCACGAAACGCGGGTACGCTGCCGCGCGGCGGCGTGACCCACGGGCGCGCACGCACCACCACCGCAGCAGACGAGAGAGACAGGACCGTCCCCCATGACCATTGCCGGCGACCTCGCAGCGTTCGTGACCAGCACCTCGGCCGACGCCATCCCCCCGCTCGCCTTCGAGCGCGCGCGGATGAGCATCGCCAGCACGATCTCCAGCGCCGCGATGGGCGTGGACATCGGCTCCGCGGCGATCACGCGCGAGATGGCGCAGGAGCGCGGCGGCACGCCGGAGTCCAGCATCTGGTTCGACAGCGGCCCGAAGCTCCCGGTGGCGGACGTGGCGCGCGTGAACGCCGTGATGAGCGACGCCGCCGCGTCGGATGACAGCGACATGCGCAACATCGCGCACATCGGCACCATCGTCAGCAGCGTCGGCATCGCGATGGCGGAGCGGCTCGGCAAGTCGGGGCGCGACGTGCTGCACGCGATGACGCTGGGCTACGAGGTGGCCGGGCGCATCGACGAGTCGCTGACACCGGGACGCGGCGAGAAGGGCTTCCACGGCTCCGTCTCCACGGTCTTCGGCGGGACGGTCGCCAGCGGCATCCTGCTCGGCCTGAACGCCTCGCAGATGGAGCACGCGATCGCGATCGCCGCGACCTCCATCGGCGGCATCGGCATCGCCGCCAACACGTCGTGGTCGCGTGAGTACCACGCCGGGCTGTCCGCGTGGCTCGGCATCAACGCCGCGATCTCCGCGCAGAAGGGCTTCACCGGCGAGCCGACCGTCCTGGAGGCGCCCCGCGGCTTCCTCGACGCGATGGGCGGCATCGAGCGGCAGGACATCACGAAGGACCTGGGCAAGGAGTGGGACATCGTCACCGACATGGCGATCAAGCTCGTGCCCGGCGGCCACCCGAGCCACGCCACGGCGGAGGCCGCCCGCGACGCCGCGATCAAGGGCAACGTGAACCCGGACGACGTCGCGAACATCGAGGTGTCGATGCACCGCCTGCGCACGCTGAGCGGGCCCTTGCACCCGAAGGACCTCATCGGCGTGGCGCACAGCATGTCGTACTTCATCGGCTGCGCCGTCGCGGAGCGCGGGTACGGCTGGGTGCACGCCACGGATGCCTCGAAGATCGACGACCCGACGATCAACCGGCTGATCGACCTGATCACCGTGGACCAGAACCCGAAGCCCGACCCCGACCGCTTCCCGCACCGCCACGGCTCCACCGTGACGATCACGATGAAGGACGGGACGAAGCACACCGCGTACGTGGAGATGCCCCGCGGCTCCAACGTGGGCGGCGTGGACTGGAACGACGTGGACGGCAAGTACCACACCCTCGTCCCGCTCTCCGGCATGTCGAAGCAGAACATCGACGCGAGCCTCGAGGTCTGCCACAACTTCGAGCAGGTGAAGGCGATGTCCGAGTTGACGAGCCTGCTGAAGCGGTAGGCGCTTCCCGGCGACGCACCACAACAGAGGGGCCGCGCTCACGCGCGGCCCCTTCTGCGTGCTCCGCACCGTCGAGGCGCTACGCCTTCGGCATCACGTCCAGCCGCACCGCGATCCCCTCCAGCTCCGCCGAGGGCGCCGGGTAGCGGTCGAGCACCATCGGGTCGTGCCCGGGGACGATGTGCTGCTCGGAGTCGGCGAGGGCCCGCAGCGCGCGGAACCCGGCGCGCACGCGATCCGGCTCCCACGCGATCGAGAACGGCCGGTCGGCCTCGAAGTTCTCGTAGTAGTGGCTGGAGTCGGACGCGAGGACGACCCACCCGCGCTCCGTATGCACCCGCACCACCTGCGTGCCCCCTGTGTGCCCGCCGACGAAGTGCACGCTCAGCCCCGGCGCCAGCTCCGCCGCGCCGTCGATGAGGTCGACGCGCCCGGCGTGCAGCGCGCGGACCACCATGTCGATCTCGTGCGGCTCGAAGGCGTGACGCGCGTCCGTCAGCATCGCCGGCCCGACGACGAACTCGACCTCCTTCTGCTGGATGTGGATCGTCGCATTCGGGAAGTCGTCCACCGTGCCGATGTGGTCGTAGTGGAGGTGCGTGATGATCACGTCACGCACGTCGGCCGCCTCGACGCCCAGCAGGCGGAAGCACTCCGCAGGCTGCCGGATCTGCTGCCGCCCGCGCGCGTCGCCGACCGCCTTCGCAAAGCCGGTGTCGATCACGAAGGTGTGCGCCTCGCTCTGCGCGAGCCACACGAAGTAGTCCATCGGCATCGGCCGGTCGCCGTCCGGGTCGCCGCCCAGGAAGTGCTCCTTGCGGGTTGCCTCGCGGTGTCCGTACTTGATCGCGTAGAGCCGATACGTCTCGGTCATCGTCGTGCTCCTGCCGTCGAGCTGCTGAAGGACGGGGCGGCGTGCTGCCGGTCCCGAGGGAGCGCGAGGGGCAGGTGCCCCTCGCAGTTCACCCCCCTTCCCGCGCCGGGAAGGGGGCTGGGGGGTGGGGCCGCCTCGCAACCCGCGAGGCAGCCCCGGCCAACGGCGCTAGAAGTCGCCCTTCTTGCGCATCGCCTCCACGTCCTCGGCGGACTCGTCGATGAGCACGCCGGCGCGCTCCTCCTGCAGCAGCATCGCGACGCGGGAGTCGCGGTCCTGCCAGCCGCGGTTCATCGCCTCGGTCAGCTCCTCGAGCGCCATGTTCGTGAGACGCATCGGCACGCCCACCTCGCGCGCGAGCTGCGTGGCGAGGGTGACGTCCTTGTGCGCGAGCTTGAGCATGAACGAGGGCGGGTCCCACTTGTTCTGCAGGAACTCACCGCCGAGGCGGTCGAACGTCCGGGCCCGACCGTTCGCCCCGGCGCGGATCGCGTCCCACAGCTCCAGCGGCTCCACGCCCGCCTTCACGCCCATCGTGAACACCTCGGCGAGCGCCGTCTGGATCGTGTAGCCGGCGGCGTTGTGCACGAGCTTGGCCACCGAGCCCGCGCCGATCGGGCCGATGTACTTCGCCTGGTCGCCGACGGCGTCGAGGATCGCCTTGTGCTTGTCGAACGTGGCCTGGTCGCCACCGACCCAGATCGCCAGCCGACCGCTGGCCGCGCCGGTCGGGCCGCCGCTGACCGGCGCGTCCATGAACTGGATCCCCTTCGCGTCGAACCGCGGGTGGATCGCCCGCGCCGAGGTGGGCGAAGACGTCGAGAGGTCGAACCACGCGCTGCCGGGCTTCATCCCGGCGAGCAGGCCGTCCTCATCGAACGCCACCATGTTGATCTCGCGCGGGCCGGGGAGCGACGTGAAGATGACGTCCGCCACCTCCGCGACCTTGCCGATCGAGTCGCCCCAGGTGCAGCCCGCCTCAATGTGGCGGTCCGCCAGCTCCCGCCGCAGGTCGTTGACGATGACGTCGTACCCCGCCTTGCGGATGTTGAGCGCCATCGAGCCGCCCATGGTGCCCAGTCCGATGAATCCGACGATCATGTCGCGTCCCTTCGGCCGTCCTTGGACGGCATGCGTTGGTTAAGGTGCGCCGACGCGCCTAGAAGACGGCCAGCGGGTTGATGGGCGAGCCCGTGCCCCCCATCACGATCAGCGGCGCCATGGTCAGCATGAACTCGTACCGCCCTTCCTCCGCCGCCGCGGCGGAGAGATCGTCCAGCTTCGCGTTGTCCACGAGGCCGACGCCGTAGCGGTAGAGCGCCGGGTGCACGCCGCCGCCGGCGGCCGCGGCGTACCCGGCGGGCATGTGGTCGAGCATGTCCCACAGCAGCACGGAGACATCGTGCTTGCGGATGAACGGGAGGCACGAGGCGTGCAGCCCGGGCCGGTGCTCGCGCGTCACGCCCCACACGCCGTGGTCGCGCTCGAACGACTCGCGGCCGCAGTTCACGAGGAGCGCGTCACCGGGCTGCATCTCCACGCCCTGCGCCTTCGCGATCTCCTCCAGCTCCCAGCCGTGGACGGGCGTCTCCTCCGTCACGTAGGTGCCGCGGTGCCGCTCCACGTCCAGCAGCACGCCGCGGGTGGTGATGCCCGTCGACCAGTGCTCGATGCTCGCCCACGAGGAGCCGTCCGTCGTCAGCGCGTCCGTGGAGCGGCCGCCCCACATCCCCTCGTCGTTCCACATGTGGCACATCGCGTCCAGGTGCGTGGAGGCCGTGCCGTGGTAGGAGATGCCGTAGTAGTCCACGGCGACGCCGTTCGGCATGATCCGCATGAAGTGCTGCGCCGGGTTCAGGTTGTTCGCCGCCGGCGTCTTCGGGTACGGCCGCGCCAGTGAGACGCTGCGTCCCGACTGCACCAGGCGCGCCGCGGCCACGCGCTTCTCCGGCGTGATCAGGTTGATCGCGCCGCGCTGGTCATCCGCGCCCCAGCGCCCCCAGTTCGTGTCCGCGAGGTACGAGGCGACTTCCGCCTCGGACGGCAGTTCCATGCGTGTGTGCTCCCCTGCTCCGCTGCGCGTTGCCCGCGCTACTTGACGACGTAGAACTCGTGACCGATGAGCCGCAGCGTGCCGACGGCGCACAGCTCGTCGAAGCCGTCGTCCGTCACCGCGCCGCTGCCGCCGCCCGCGTTCGGGTCACGCGGCGCGGACCGGGCCGCGGTGTCGCGCCACCAGAACACGGGGAAACCATCGAACGCGCCGCGCGCGCCGTTCTCATCGGCCAGCGTCACCACGTAGCGCATGGCGCCGTCCTGGCCCTTGAAGCCCGCGGCCACGTTGGCGGCGTGGACATCGCGCCACTCGTCGAAGAAGTGCTTCGGCTCCACCGTCTCCAGCCGCCGCACGAAGAGCACCGTCTTCTCGTTGTCCCGCGAGACCGGTGCGTCGTCCACGGGGATGACCTCGGTCGTCAGCAGGCGGAAGCAGCGGTTCGCGTCCAGCATCGACATGAAGGAGGCGTCACCGGCGTCCAGCGGACGGTCGGTGTTGAACTGCGCGCCCAGCGCGGCCTCCGCGGCGGCGCGGTCGGCGTACCAGAGCTCCTCGATGCCATCGAAGGCGGGCGGGGTGCGTCCCTCGCGGCCGACGAAGGTGGTGATCGCGTAGCGCAGCGGCTTGAACGCCGCCGCCATCGCCGGACCGTGGGTCTCCTCCCACGCGCGGTGCATCTCCGCCTGCGGCACGTCGTCCCGCCGCCGCAGCCCGATCATGACCTTGACCTCGCCCATGGCACCCTCCCCCGCGCGTCGGCGCGCGCCCCGTTGTCTGCAATCGGCACGGATTGTAGCCGTGCCGTCTCCCCCTCCGCGCTACTCCGCCCACCGGTCGAGGCACATCGAGTCCTCCACCGGCGGGCGGTGGTTCGGGCCGTAGCCGCGGTCCGGCCAGCCCAGCGGGATCAGCGCCGCCGTCTCCCACGTGTCCGGCACCCCCAGCAGCGCCTTCACCTCGTCGTTCCGCTGCCGGTGGCTCGTGGTGAGCACCGTGCCCAGGCCCAGGAGACGCGCCGCGAGCATCAGGTTCTGGCACGCCGGGTAGATCGAGGCCCCCGTCTGGAAGCCCACCACGCCCGTCCGCTCCGGCACCCGCACGCAGGGGACAATGACCACCGGGGCCTTCGCCATCACGCCCGGCGTGGCGGAGTTGTGGACCGCGGCGTAGATGCGGTCCAGCTCCGCCCGCACCCCGGCGTCCCGCACCACGATGAACTTCCACGGCTGGGAGTTGGACCCGGACGGGGCGTGCACCGCCGCCTGCAGCACCTGCCGCACCACGTCGTCCTCCACCGGCCGGTCGGCGAACTCACGCACGGCGCGCTGGTGGCGGAACAACTGCATCGGGTCGGTCACGGGCTTCATCGGCGGCTCCTCAGGCTCATCGCGGGTCGGCGGCGTGCATCATCGCACGGCGTACACTGACGCCCCTATCGCAACCCGCCGCCGGCGGCGCAACGGATCGGATCCCCTCGTGGCCCTCTTCCTCAGCAACGACGACGTCCGCGCCCTCCTCCCCATGGACGAGTGCATCGAGGTCCTCGACGACCTGTTCCGGCAGGAGGCGCGCGGGCTGGTGGACAACCGCCCCCGGGAGCGCCTGCGCTTCCCGGACTCCAACTGGACCTCCACGCTGATGGGCGGCACCGTCCTCAGCCAGGACGCGCTGGGCTTCCGCACCGGCAGCGCCACGCTGCTCTACAACACGAAGACCGGCGCGCTGGACGCCGTGGTGGAGCCCGGCAACATGGCGTGGATCCGCACCGGCGCCGCCAGCGGCCTCGCCGCGAAGTACATGTCGAGGCCGGACGCCTCCGTCCTCGGCGTCTTCGGCACCGGGCGGCAGGCGGTAACGCAGGTGGAGGGCATCGCCGCCGTCCGCGACCTGTCGCTGGTGAAGGTCTACTCCCGCGACGAGGGCCGCCGCACGAAGTTCGCGGAGACGATGCGCGAGCGCCTGGGCCTGGAGGTCGTCGGCGTCGGCACGCCCGAGGAGTGCGTGCGCGGCTCGGACATCGTGGACGTGATCACCTCGTCCTGGCTGCCGGTGTTCGATGGCAACCTGCTGGAGCCCGGCACGTGCGTCATCGCCGCCGGGGTGAATTCCTGGCAGAAGCGCGAGATCGACGACACGACGATCCGACGCGCGGACGTGATCGCCGTCGACAACCTCGACAACGCGAAGGCGGAGTGTGGCGAGTTGATCTGGGCCGCCGCGGAGGGCTGGTTCCGCTGGACCACGCCCGTTGAACTGCACGAGATCGTGAGCGGCAAGGTGGACGGCTGCCCCTCCCCCGACGCGATCACGCTCTTCGAGAGCCAGGGCATCGGCATCGAGGACGTCGCGGCCTCGGCCTACATCCTGAAGAAGGCGCGCGCACAGGGCGTCGGCCTGGAGCTGCCGTTCTAGGGGGCGGCTACCCCCCGGCCGCCTCGGTCGTCTCCGGCTCGGGTGAGGCGCGGCGGGCCGCGTCCGCGCGCTGCGAGGCGAGCACCTCGTCCATGGTGTAGGTGCGCAGTTCGCGCATCCGCACCGCGATGATGCCGACGACGGCGAGGCAGGCCGCGCCGCCGCTGACGACGGCGAACGTCGCGCTCGTGGCGGCGGCGACCACGCCGGACTCCACCGCCCCCAGCTGGTTCGAGGTGCCGATGAACAGCTGGCTGACGGCGGTCACGCGGCCGCGCAGGTAGTCCGGCGTCGCGAGCTGGATCGTCGTCTGGCGCATGACGACGCTGATCTGGTCCGCCATGCCCACCGCCATGTACATGGCCACGGAGAGCGGGAACGACCTCGACGCGCCGAACGCCATGGTCGCCAGGCCGAAGGCCGCGACGCTGAGCAGCAGCACGCGGCCCAGCCGGTGCACGGGCGGCATGAGGATGAGCACGAACGACATCAGCACCGCGCCCGCGTTCATGGAGGCGGACAGGATGCCGTATCCGAGCTCGCCGACCTGCAGGATGTCCCGCGCGTAGATCGGGAGCATCGCCTGCGCCCCGCCGAAGACCACCGCGAACATATCCAGCGTCATGGACCCCAGCAGCGGCTGGCGGCTCCACACGAACGCCAGTCCCTCGCGGATCGCGGCCCACGAGACGGCGCGCGGCGGCTGGCTCACCGGCCGTGGCCGCAGCGCCGCGATGCCGACCATGGACACCACGAGCGCGCCGATGTTCGCGGCGTAGGCCACCTCCACCCCGGCCGTCGCCAGCAGCAGCCCGGCGAGGCCCGGCCCGGAGACGAACGCGAGCGACTGGATGGTGGAGGACACCGTGATCGCGTTCTGGAACGTCTCCTCTCGCACGATCGAGGGGAGCAGCGACTGCCGCGCGGGCGCATCGAACGCCTGCGCGAGGGCGAGCACGACCGCGAGGACGTAGATCATCGATAGCGTGACCGCGCCCGTGGCGGTGACGGCCAGCAGCACCAGCGCGCTGGTGGCGGCGATGCCCTGCGCGACCAGCACGATCGCGCGGCGGTTGTACGTATCCGCCACCGCACCGGCGTAGAGCGCGGCGATCACCTGCGGGACGAAGCGCACCATGCCCAGCGCGGCCAGCGCCAGCGGCCAGTCGTTCAGCCGGTAGACCTCCCAGAGGAGGACGCTGGCCAACCCGGTCTGGGCCACCGCGGAGGCGAACCGGGACAGCGAGAACCAGAGAAACCCCCGCTGACGGAGCGCCGCCAGCGGGTCACGTGGGGAGCCGGTACTGTCACTCACGCCGGGCAGAATAGCAGAGGTTCCGTCGGCGTCCTCGGCGTTGACGCGCAATCCATCAAAATCGTTGTAGAATCGGGCCGAGACAGCCCGGCCTTGCGTGCGGACGCGGAACCTCGGTGGTACCGTGTCGCCCGCCAGCCGGTTCGAGCCAAGCAGCGACGGTGACTTTCGGCGTGCTCTGCCCGTCCTGAGTCCGCGCTACCTGCGAGCAAGCTTCGTAACGAGGGGACAAGATTATGACTGCGGGACCTCTGGACGGGATCCGAGTCTTCGACATGACCATTTTCATGGTCGGGCCGTGGGCCTCCATGCAGCTGGGCGCGCTCGGCGCGGACGTCGTCCACATCGAGCAGCCGGACATCGACTGGGCGACGCTGGGCGCCGGCGTGCCGCCGACGATCAACGGTACGTCCATCGGCTACATCTCGTGGAACATGAACAAGCGCGCGTTCTCGCTCGACATGAAGCTCGAGGAGTACCGCCGCCGCGCCTACGAACTGCTCAAGACCTGTGACGTGTTCCTGGTGAACATGCGCCCCGGCGTCGCCGAGCGCCTGGGCGTGGGCTACGAGGACGTCCAGAAGATCAACCCGCGCATCGTCTACTGCACCGTCACCGGCTGGGGCACCACCGGCCCCATGGCCGACCTGCCCGGCGCGGACGGCCAGGTCCAGTACGTGACCGGCTTCGGCGCCCCGACCGGCGCGGAGGGCGGCCCGCCCGAGCTGTACCGCCACCTGACGCAGATGGACGGCACCACCGGCAACTACGCCGCGCAGGCGATCACCATGGCGCTGGTCGCCCGCGAGCGCACCGGCAAGGGCCAGCGCATCGACCTGTCCATGCTCCGCGCCGGCACCGCCCTGCAGTCCGCGCGCATCGGCCAGTACTTCGCCAGCGGCAAGCTGGCGGAGCGCCTGGGCGCCTCCGCCGCGGCGACCGCGCCGGACACCGCGTTCCTGTGCGAGGACAAGCTGTGGCTCGCCGTCTCCGCCACCTCGAAGGGTGAGTGGGCGACGCTCTGCGACGTCATCGGCAAGCCGGAGCTCAAGGACGACCCGCGCTTCGCGACCAACTCCGACCGGGTGGACAACCGCAAGGAGCTGGAGGCCGTCCTGGCGGAGGTCTTCGCCTCGCGGCCGCTCGACCACTGGCTGTTCTACATGCGCCGCGCGGGCCTGCCCTGCGGCTACCAGATGCGCTGGGACGTCCTGCGCCAGCACCGCCAGGTGACCGAGAACAACTACCTCCTCGACGTCGACACCGCCGGCTGGGGCGAGGTCACGACCGGCGGCCCGGCGTGGCACTTCAGCGACACGCCGGAGCGCTGGTTCGGGACGCCGTTCCCGGGTCAGCACGACGCGGAGATTCTCGCCGAGCTGGCGGCCGCCCGTGCCGCCCAGCCCGAGTCCGTGAAGCTGGGGAGCTAGGCGTGGCAGGTCCGCGGGATGGATTGAAGGTGCTGGAGATCGCCGAGGCGATCGC
>JBFWQJ010000055.1:0-13515 GCA_050249515.1 Dehalococcoidia bacterium
CCCAGCCCTCTCCCGCTGCGCAGGAGAGGGGGCCGGAGCGAGCCGGCCGTCGGTCTACCTCGGCGTCGAGGATCACGAGGCGTTAGGGGGCGGCGCCGAGTCGTCGCGAAGGCTCCGAGGCCGGGTCGCGCTCCCTCGATCCGCCGAGGTGCGTAGCAGCCTTGGCCCCCGGGGGAGCGCTCGCTTCTCGTCCCCCTTCCCGTGCCGGGAAGGGGGCAGGGGGATGGGCCGCCCTGCGAACGACCTCGACGTTCCCGGGTGCTACCGCAACCCGAGGGCCCGGTCGCCGACGATGCCGAGCAGGTGCTCGCGCGCGGCGGCGACGGTGTACAGGCTCCCGGCGACCAGCACCGCGCCCCGTGCGCCCGCCTGCTCCGTCGCCAGCTCGATCGCCGCGTCGATGCTCGCGGCGCGCTGGGGGATCGCGCCGGTGTCGCGCACCGCCCGCACCAGGTCGCCCATGTCCGCTGCGCGCTGCGTGGGCGGCGGCGCGACGATCACGTCGTCCCCCTCGCCGATCAGCGGCTCGAGGATCGCCGGGGCGTCCTTGCCCGCGAGCATGCCGATCACCCACACGCGCTTCCGCGGCACCGCGACGGCGTCGATCGCCTCGCGGAAGCGGCGCGCCGCCAGCGGCGTGTGCAGGCCGTCGAGGATCGTGAGCGGGCGCTGCCGCACGACCTCGCACCGCCCGGGCATCCGCGCCGCCGCCACGCCGCGCATCACCGCGGCCTCCGGCAGTGCGGCCCGCGTATCGCCCTCATGCAGGCGGTACGCCCACGCCTCCTCCGCCGCGCGCACGGCGGTGGCGATGTTCTCCGACTGGTGCGGCCCGATCAGCGGCGACTTCAGCCCGCGGTAGGTGCGCACCGGCGTCCGCAGATCCAGCGTCTGCCCCTCCAGGTTCTGCGCCGTGACGCGCATCGCGCACTCGTCCGGGACGGAGTGCACGGCCGCGCCGAACTCCGCGGCGCGCGCGCGGACCACCTCCAGCGCGCTCGCGCGCATCGGCGCGGCGATCACCGGGGCGTCGCTGACGATGATCCCCGCCTTCTCCGCGGCGATGAGCGGGATCGTGTCGCCGAGGATCTCGGTGTGCTCCAGGTCGATCGGCGTGATCACCGTCGCAGCCTTGCTCGCGGGGTGCATCGCGTTCGTCGTGTCCAGGCGACCGCCCAGGCCCACCTCGACCACCTGCCAGTCGCAGTTCGCCTCCGCCCCGGCGATCCAGCCCATCACTGTCAGCAACTCGAAGTACGACCAGCCCTCCGCGGCGGGGTCGTCCAGCAGCGCCTCCGCCGTCCGCGCGAACGCGCCGTGGCTGATCGGCTGCCCGTCGATCGCGATGCGCTCCCGCGCGGAGTGCAGGTCGGGCGAGGTGATGAGGAGCGTGTGCCCGCCCTCCGCGGCGATCGCCTCGCGCAGGATCGCCTCCGTGATCGTCGCCACGGATCCCTTCCCCTTCGACCCCGCGACGTGCACGGCGTTGCGCCGGTCCGGCCGCCCGTGGCCGTCCAGGTAGGCGACGATGTGGTCGATGTCCCACTTCTTCGCCTCGGCGGCGCGGCCGGTGCGCTCGTAGCCGCCGTGGGCGAGCAGGCGCCGGAGCGCGGCCACGTACGCGGCGAGGTCGGCGTCCGAGGGAGCGGTGGTCACGGGTTCGCCTTTCCGGCGCTCCCGCCGGGCGCCCGATCTTGCCACGGGGCGCTGGCCGGAGACTGGGGCGTTGAGTGTAATCTGGCTCCACGATGACCAACGAGCAGTCCCCCACCCCGCGCGACCGCGGCGCCCACCTCTGGCACCGCCTGGACACGGTCCCCGGCCACCCGCTCCACGAGATCGAGGGCGCGGAGGTCGGCAACGGCGTCACGCTGACGCTGGAGATCGGGCCGAAGAGCAAGGTGGGCAGCGACTACTTCCGCGCGTTCCTCGTCGCGGAGGGGATGGGCCGCAGCGTCGACCCGTTCCTGTGGGGGCTGATCAATCGCGGCCCCTACCCGGGCTTCAACTGGGTGGAGGTCACGGACTTCACGGACCGCCTGACCATGGCCAACGGCGAGCAGGTGCAGATCCCGGAGGGCATCGACGTCGAGGTGATGTGCGCCCTCGGTCGGCTCGTCCCGGTGGGCGGGCACCTGATGGTGGAGTACGACTCGCCCCCGCGGGCGCTGACGGCGAAGGCGCTGATGGCTCAGGTGCCCCCGGTCGCCACCCCCGTCGGGGCAATGATGTTCGCCGCCGGCTGCGGCGTCGCCTTCACCGACTGGTACATCTCGGAGGGCGGCCGGGAGGGCTCGCGGAAGCTCCAGGGCTTCCGCGCCATCGACGCCGCGCACGAGGAGCGCCGGGGCCGGGAGATGCTCGCGGCGCTGGAGGCGTTCATGCCGCGGATGCGGGAGCTGGACTGGGACGTGCAGGCGAGCGCCCGCCCGCTGGCGGAGGCGACCATCACCGCACTTCGTGACCGTTTTGCGATACCGGACGGCCCGGTGGGCCCCTCCGGAGTTTGACCGGGCTTCTCGCGCCCGAATAGCATGCATCCCGATCCCCGGCCGCTTCGAGCCGTTGACCTCGCGCGCCGCCTCCGGGGCGACGCCCGATGGTGTGTATACGTACCGGACGTACAAGAGGAGCCATCTCATGCCGCAGACCCTCAGCGTGATCAAGGCCGACATCGGCGGTTGGGTAGGTCACTCCTCGATGCACCCGGACGTGCTCGCCGTCGGGCACGAGCGCATGGCGCAGGCGGTGCAGAGCGGGCTGCTGATCGACGGCCAGGCGCACGCCTGCGGCGACGACATGTTCCTCGTCATGTCGCACGACCAGGGCGAGGACAACGCGAAGATCCACGAGTACGCGTGGGATACCTTCACCGCCGGGACCGAGGTCTCCAAGAAGCTCAAGCTCTACGGCGCCGGCCAGGACCTGCTGGTGGACGCCTTCTCCGGCAACATCCGCGGCATGGGCCCCGGCTCCGCCGAGATGGAGCTCAACGAGCGCCAGAGCGAGCCGGTGATCGTGTTCATGGGCGACAAGACGTCGTCCGGCTCCTTCAACCTGCCGTTCTACAAGATGTTCGCGGACCCGTTTAACACGGCGGGCCTCGTGATCGCCGAGGCGCTGCACCAGGGCTTCGCGTTCGAGGTCCACGACCTCAAGAACCACAAGAAGATCATCTTCAACTCGCCGGAGGAGATGTACGACCTGCTGGTGTTCATCGGCTCGCCGGCGCATTACGCGATCAAGCGCGTCATCGCCCGCTCCACCGGCGAGGTCGCCGCGGTGTCCTCCACGGACAAGCTCTCGCTGATTGCCGGCCGCTACGTCGGCAAGGACGACCCGACCGCGATCGTGCGCTGCCAGAACTCCTTCCCCGCCGTGGGCGAGGTGATCGAGCCGTTCACCACCCCGTACATCGTGGAAGGCTTCATGCGCGGGTCGCACTACGGTCCGTGGATGCCGGTCGCCGTGCGTGACGCGAACCCGAGCCGCTTCGACGGCCCGCCGCGCATCGTCGCGCTGGGCTTCCAGCTCTCGGGCGGCAAGCTGGGCCAGCCGCGCGACATGTTCGACGACCCGTCCTACGACAACGCGCGCCAGAAGGCGAACGACATCTCCGACTTCCTGCGGCTGCACGGCCCCTTCGAGCCGCACCGCCTGCCGCTGGACGAGATGGAGTACACGACCATGCCGGCCGTGGCCGCGAAGCTCGCCAGCCGCTGGAGCGAGATCTAGCCCTCGACCCGTCGAGGATGCACCGCGAGGGGGCCGTGTGAGCGGCCCCCTCCGCGATCCGGGCGAGGTTGGCTGATCCACGCGGGGCGGCCCACCC
Source organism: Dehalococcoidia bacterium (assembly GCA_050249515.1). Classification (GTDB taxonomy): domain Bacteria; phylum Chloroflexota; class Dehalococcoidia; order UBA2979; family UBA2979; genus SHYQ01. The sequence goes on from JBFWQJ010000055.1 coordinate 3,833, forward strand.
CTGCCCCTCCCGGCGCGGGAGGGGTTGAAGCTTGAAGGGCTGTGCCCTTCAAGCATCCCGGATCGCAGGATGATCGGACCCAGCACCCGCACCCAGCACCCCGCGCCGCGCACGCGCCGAGCGATCGAGACGGGGAGCGCGAGGGGCTTGCCCCTCGCACCTCAGCCCCCTTCCCGCGCCGGGAGGGGGCAGGGGGATGGGCCGCCTTGCTGGGCACCGCAACACCGCTCGCCGACGGCGGCCGCGCGACGAAGGAGACACCGATGACCCCGCCCCGCCTGCTGCTCTCCACCGGCAACACCGGCAAGGTGCGCGAGATCCGCGCGATCCTCGGTGACGCGGGGTGGGAGATCGTGACCCCGCGCGAGGCGGGCATCGCGCTCGCGCCGGTCGCGGAGGGCGGCCGCTCCTACATCGAGAACGCGATCGCGAAGGCGGTCAGCGCCGCCCGCGCCTCCGGCCTCCCCGCCCTCGCCGACGACTCCGGCATCGAGGTGGACGCGCTGGACGGCGAGCCCGGCGTCACCAGCGCGCGCTACGGCGGCCCCTCCATGCGCGACGACCACGACCGCAACGCGCTCATCCTCCGGCGGCTGGAGGGCGTCCCCGCGCCTCGACGCACCGCGCGCTTCCGCGCCGTCGTCGCGATCGCGCTGCCGGGCGGGCGCGTCGTCACGCGCGAGGGCGTCGTGGAGGGGCGCATCGCGCTCGCGCCGCAGGGCGCGAACGGCTTCGGCTACGACCCGATCTTCCTGCTCCCCGACGGCCGCTCCATGGCGGAGGTCAGCGCCGAGGAGAAGGACCGCATCTCCCACCGCGCGATCGCCCTCGCCGCGCTCCGCCCCGTCCTCGCGGAGCTCCGCGCCGGCGCGTAGCGCGCGAGCGCTCCGAGGAGGGCCCCGCTACGGCGCCAGCAACTCGAGGATCTGACTGTCACCCGGCAACGTCAGGTTGAAGAGGCGCCCCGCTCGGTCGACGGCTTCGAAGGCCCGCTCGCTCTCCCTCGTGTAACCCCGGAGGACGACACCGCTGCCGTCCGGCAACCATGCCACGAGGCTGCGGTCGTCCGAGATCGGGAACGCCGCCTGGGCCACCCCGGACGGGTCGAAGAACACCACGCGGCTGGGGACATTGAGTCGCTTGAACCCCGGTGGACCCCACGCAACTGCCGGCTCGCCGCCTGGCGACCAGGCGCTGCCGAGCACGAACCCGTCCGGGCCCGTGCAGTTCCCGGAGCACTGTGGGAACAGCCCGGATGCCGGCGCCCCGCTGGGAGGCTGTGGCGGCTGGACGAGCTCCCGCGTCGCGCCCGAGGGCACGTCCAGCATCCACACCTGTGTCGGCCCCTGGTTGTAGAGGCCGTTGTCCGCAAGGCGCTCTCTCGCGCGTGGTGACCATCCGCCGTCCGTGCCGCCCGGCTGGCCCATATCGAACGCAGGAGCGGAGCCGTTCAGGTCGGCGTACCACTCGACTCGCCATTCCCAGCCGCCCATCGCCCACATGATGGCGCCACCATCTGCCGCCCATTCGAACGCCGGCCAGCCGAGGCACTCGTGGATGTTGTCCTGCCTGCCGTTGCGACACCCCGCGACCCGGTGCGAGGCGACAAGGCGGTCGCTGCCCGCTGCCAGGTCACGCACCCACACCTTCATGTCGATGCCGTCATCGGTCGCGTACGCAACGCGCGTGCCGTCCGGGGAGACGACGGGGACCTTGTAGTCGCCCGACAGCACTTCGACGGTGACACCTGTCGCCAGGTTGGTCCTCGAGAGCGTCCAGTCGGCGGTATCTCCTCGCGCGAAGGGACGTGACGCGTGATGCAGCTCGAGCCCGGCGGGAGTACGCACGCTTCCCGAGTAGATCGACATGTCACCCGCCAATCGCTGGTCCGGTCTCGACCCGTCGAGCGCGATGACCCACAGCGCCTCGTCGTCCCGGCGGACCACCGCGAGCGCGTGGGGCCGCAGGACGCCTTCCGTTGGGAGCGTCACGTCCGGGCGGGTACCCTCGGTCAGGGGAAAGTCCATCGCCGGCACCCGGGTTGGCTGCGGCTGTTCGACGTCCCGCGGTGCCGGTGAAGCGGGTGTTGCGCGCCGCTCCGGGGTCGCCTGCACCTCGGCCGTCTCAACACCCGCGACCGGTGTCGACGGGGCGACCGGGGCCGGGCGGGATGGCGCCGCATCGGGTCGGGTGCACCCCAGCACCATGCTGGCTCCGACGAGCAGCACGAGCATCCGCCGCATGGATGACCACCTTCGGACGTGGAGGAGCATCCGCATTCTACGCGGACGGCATCGGCCCGCCCCTACCCCCGCGGGGGCGCGATGACGTAGACGTCGTAGCGGGCAGCGCGGCCGGGGACCTCGAGGTCGGGCGGGCGGACGCCGGCGACCTGCGGGGCGTGGACGGGGCGCTTCAGCACCACGCGTCGGCGTGCCGTGGCGAGCGCGATTTCGATCAGTTCGAGCGTGTCCGCGGGGTCGTCCGGGCCGAGCAGGCGCTGGAGCAGTTGCATCTCCTTCTTCGCGCGCGCCGCCTTCGACCGCTCCGGGAACATCGGGTCGACGATGACCACGTCCGGGCGTGCCGCGTCGGGGCCCGCGGCCAGTGCGCGCAGCACGTCGCGTGCGTCCGCGACGCGCAGGTCGATGCGCGCGATCACCTCGGCGAGCCCCGGCTCCGCCGCGGCGCGGTCCAGCGCATCCCGCAGCAGCGTGGCGACGATCGGGGATCGCTCGCACGCGACCACCGTGCAGCCGAGCGCGGCGGCGACGGCGCTCTCGCGCCCCAGCCCCGCCGTCGCGTCGAGGACGCGCGCGTCCGGGCGGCGCTTCAGGCCGAGCGCGGAGGCCAGGCGGCCCTCGTTGCGCCCGCCGGCGCGCAGCCGCTCCCCCAGCCCGCCGCCGACCAGGTCCGCCCGCACGGCGCCCGGCGCCCCGGGTGCGGGGTCGAGGAGCGCCCAGCCCTCCTCGTCCAGTCGCAGCGCCAGCGTCCCCGGCACCGCCGCTTCCGCGAACTCCAGCCCCAGCGCCCGCGCGCGCTCCCGCGCTGCCTCCGCGAGGGCGGGCGACGAGGCGGTCACGAGGACGGGCGCGACGGCGTGGGCGGTCATGCCGCCGATGGTAGTCGCGGCGGCCTCGCTGCGGCCCGCACCGTGCAATCCTCGACGTGCCCGGCGCGGCAAGACGTACCCCGCGGGGGTACACTGGACACATGCCCCACCCCGACATCGAGTTCGAACGCCCCGCCGAGGGCCCCGCGCTGGTCGACCGCCTGGGCCGGCCGCTGCACGACCTCCGCATCTCCGTCACCGACCGCTGCAACTTCCGCTGCCGCTACTGCATGCCGAAGGAAGTGTTCGGCCCCGACTTCGCGTTCCTCCCGCGCTCCGAGATCCTGACGTTCGAGGAGATCGCGCGCATCGCGCGGCTGTTCGCGGCGCGCGGCGTGAAGAAGCTCCGCCTCACCGGCGGCGAGCCGACGCTGCGCGCGCAGCTCCCGGAGCTCGTCCGCATGCTGCGCGAGATCCCGGACGTGGACATCGCCATGACCACGAACGGCACCATGCTCAGGACGCTCGCGGAGCCGCTGGCGCGCGCCGGCCTGGACCGCGTCACGGTCAGCCTGGACTCGCTGGACGACGCCACCTTCCGCTCCATGAACGACATGGACTTCCCGGTGGCGATGGTGCTGGAGGGCATCGACGCGGCCGCGGCGGCGGGGCTGGGCCCGGTGAAGATCAACGCCGTCGTGCGCAAGGGCGTGAACGACCACACGCTCCTCGACCTCGCGCGGCACTTCCGCGGCACGCCGCACATCGTCCGGTTCATCGAGTTCATGGACGTCGGCAGCACCAACGGCTGGAAGATGGACGAGGTGCTCCCGGCCTCGGAGCTCGTCGCGCTCCTCGATGCGGAGTTCCCGCTGGAGCCGGTGGGCGCGAACTACGCGGGCGAGGTGGCCCAGCGCTACCGCTACCGCGACGGCCAGGGCGAGGTGGGCTTCATCACTTCGGTCACCCAGCCGTTCTGCGGCACCTGCACGCGTGCGCGACTCTCCGCGGAGGGCTCGATCTACACCTGCCTCTTCGCCGCCGGCGCCGGCGCCGACCTGCGCGCCGCGATCCGCGCCGGTGCGAGCGACGAGGAACTGGGCGCGCTCATCGACCAGACGTGGACGCAGCGCACGGATCGCTACTCGGAGCTGCGCTCCGCGTCCACCGCCGGCCTCCGCCGCGTCGAGATGTCGTACATCGGCGGGTAGTCCCCCGCGACGCCGAGGGTGCGTGCCGCGCATACTGGCTGCATCCGACTCGCCCGGCGAACGAAGGCCCGACCATGACCAGCGACGCGCTCTCCCACCTCGACGAGCACGGCAACGCGCGGATGGTGGACGTCTCCGACAAGGACGTCACGAAGCGCGAGGCGACGGCGCGCGGGCGCGTGCTGATGAAGCCCGACACGCTGGCGCTGATCGTGCAGGGCGAGATCCCGAAGGGCGACGTGCTCGCCACCGCGCGCATCGCCGGGATCATGGCGGCGAAGCGCACGCACGAGCTGATCCCGCTCTGCCACCCGCTCCCGATCTCCGGCGTGGAGGTCGCCCTGCGCCCGGTGGAGATGGGCTACGCCCGCGCCGCGATCGAGATCGAGGCGACCGTCCGCGTCACCTCGCGCACCGGCGTGGAGATGGAGGCGCTCACGGCCGTCTCCGTCGCGGCGCTCACCGTGTACGACATGTGCAAGGCGGTGGAGCGCGGGATGTCGATCGAGGACGTCCGGCTCGTCGCGAAGTCCGGCGGCCGCTCCGGCGACTACCGCGCCCCGTAGGCGCGTTCCCCCCGGCTTCCCCGGCTTTCACTCGTCCGTGCGCCTCGGAACCTCGCCGAGGCCGGGCGGACGGTGCGCCGCTGCGCGAAATGCCGACCGGTGACTCGCGAAACCGGCCGTCCGCCGCCGTATGATAGGGATACGTTACGGAAGCCGGCGGGGTGCATATGCAGGCCACTCGACAGCAGATCCTGGATTTCCTCCGCCAGCACGGCGAGGGCAGCGTCCGCGACCTGGGCGCCCACCTGGGGCTCACGGCCACCGGCGTCCGCCAGCACCTCGCCATCCTCGAGCGCGAGAGCTACGTGGTGAGCCGCGAGTTGCGCGGCCACGTGGGTCGGCCGGCGCTCACCTACCGCCTCACCCCCACCGCGGAGGCGCTGTACCCCAAGTCCTACGGCGAGCTGGCCAGCGCGCTGCTGGAGTCCGCGCGCGCCACGCTGCGCGAGGACGACTACCAGCGCCTGGTGGAGGGCGCCGCGGAGACGCTCGCCTCGCCGCACCTGCCCGTCCTCGTCGGCCTGTCGCCCGCCGAGCGCGTGGAGGCGGCCTGCGGCGTGCTGCGCTCGCAGGACGTCGTGGTGACATGCGAGTCCGACGGCGGGGGCGGCTACGTCCTCGTGGAGCGCACGTGCCCCTTCCGTGACGCCGCCTCGCGCCACGAGAGCGTGTGCGGCATGCACGAGGCGCTGATCGGGCGGCTGGTCGGCATGAAGGCGACGCTGGTCTCCACGCTCGCCGGCGGCGCCGACCAGTGCGTGTACCACCTGGTCCCTGCGAACGCCGCCGCGGCGAGCACGGCCGGGCGCTCGGCCTGACCCCTCGGCGCCCGTGCTGGCCGGCCCGGTTCGACGCCCGCGCCGGGCGCTGGCTATCATGACGGCGTCTCCCCGGGCGGGGATTCCGGATCCACTCGTGGCCCATCTTCACCGCCTGTCGCGCGCGCCCCGCACGACCTGCCGCGAGCGTTGCGCGGGGGGACGCTGACCCGTGGGCACGTGGGTCGGGCGCTACTCCATGGTCGACGGGCAGGTCCGTGAGCACGGGCCGTGGCTCGTCGATCGCCGCCGCGAGCGCGAGGACGAGACGATCCGTCTCCTGGTCCTCGCGGAGCCCGTGGACCGTCGCTCCGCCGAGTTCTGCTCCGAGGTCGCCGAGGCCGTCGCCGCGCTCTTCGCGCGCGAGTCGCTCTCGATCACCGGCGGGCTGCTCCGCGCGCTCCAGCAGGCGCACGCGAACCTCGCCGAGTGGAACCGCCGCTCGCTGCGCGAGCACCGCGTCTCCGTGGGCGTCACCTGCGTCGTGATCCGCGACGGCGAGGCGACGATCGCGCAGGTCGGTCCCAGCGTCGCCTACGTCTCCGGCGGCCACGGCGTCACCCGCCTCTCCACCGAGGACCTCCCCGCCGCCGCGCCGCTGGGCGGCAACGACGAGATCGAGCCGCGCTTCACCTCCACGGACGTCTCCGGCCGCGAGCTGCTCCTGCTCACCTCGACGGTCGAGTCGATCATCGGCCTGAAGCAGGTGGAGGACTCGCTCGCCGCCGGGGCGGAGGGCGCGCTGGCGGAGCTGTTCCGCCGCACGCGCGACGTCACCGACATGACCGCCGTCCTCGTCGCCGACCTCGACGTCGAGGACGGGGAGCTGCCGCCGCCGCTCGACCTGGACGAGGACGACGACGTCGCCGGGCGCGAGCTCGCCCTCCCCGGCATCGACTCCGGCAACCGCACGCCCGCGCCGGCGGCGCCCCAGCGCGACCCCGCGCCGCCGCGCCGCCGCTGGACGGGCGGGCAGGCGCAGCCGATCCCGTTCCCCTCGATCCGCCGCCCCGCGCGCACCGTCGGCCGCACGCCGCTTGAGTCGCAACTGCCGTGGCGCTGGATCGGGCTCGCCGCCGCCGCCCTGCTCACGCTCGCGCTCCTCGCGTGGACGGTGGGCCCCGGCCTGCTGAGCGAGGACCGCGAGGCGGAGCTGTCGAAAGTGCTCACTACCGCGCAGGAGCAGTTGACCGCCGCGCAGGGCGCGCAGCGCGCGGACGACCGGAGACGGGCGCTGCAGGCCGTCCTCGCCTCCGTGGAGCAGGCGCGCGCGCTGGCCCCGGACGACCCGCGCGCCCAGCAGATCGCCGCGCAGGCGCAGTCGCAGCTCACCGTGATGGACGCCGTGAGCGACGTCAGCGCGCTCGCCCCGCTGCTGAAGTTCGAGGGCGCCGTGACCGCGCCGGTGACGCCGCAGGCCGTCGTCGCCGGCGGGCGCTCGCTCTGGTTCATCGAGACCGGCCGCGGTCGCCTCTTCCGGATGGACGCCGGCTCCACCCCCTCCGCGCCGGAGGAGCTGTACCGCGCCGGCGCGACGTACGGCGGCACGCCCGCGCGCGATCCCGTGAGCATCGCGTGGGACGCGGAGGGCCAGCGGCTGCTGCTCCTGGACGCCGGCCGCGGCCTCTTCTCGATCTCGGAGACCGCGAAGACGCCCGTGCCGGTGGTGCTGCGCGGCTCGGGCGAACTGCGGTCCGCCGTCGCGATCGCCGTCTACACGCGGAACCTCTACCTCCTCGACCCCGCCGGCGGGGAGATCTGGCGCTACCTGCCCGCCTCGGACGGGTACGACTCCAACCGCACGGGCATGCTGGGCGGCGTCGACATCGGCACGGCGACGGGCCTCGTCGTGAACGCGGACGTGTTCGTCGTCGACCAGGGGCGGCTGCGCCGCTTCCGCGCCGGCAAGGAGACGCCCGCGCTCCTCGACGGCATCGACCAGCCGCCGAAGGCGCCCGTCGCGCTGGTGGAGGACGCGCAGCGCGGGCTGTTGTTCCTCGCCGACCGTGGCAACCGCCGCATCGTCGTCGGCGACCGCGAGGGGCGCTTCGTGAAGCAGTACCGCCACCCGAGCTTCGCCGACCTGCGCGGCCTGGCGATCGCGCCGGACGGCTCGCGCCTGTACGTGCTCAGCGGCGACGGCATCGCCTACTTCGATGTCGCCCCGCCCGGCCCGCCCTCCGCCCAGCCCTCCGCGCCGACCCCGGCCGCGAGCGGCGCGAGCGGCGCCAGCGGTGCGACGGGTGCCGGCGGCGCGAGCGGCGCGACCGGATCGACGGGCGCTCCTCGCTAGCGGCGGCCCGGCGGTGTTGCTCGGCCTTCCGCGGCCCGCGCGCTAGACTCAGGGCATGCGCATCCTCGGCATCGAGAGTTCCTGCGACGAGACCGCCGCCGCCGTGGTGGCGGACGGCACGCGCATGCTCTCCAACGTTGTCGCCTCGCAGACCGCGCTGCACGAGGAGACGGGCGGCGTCGTCCCGGAGGTCGCGGCGCGGGCGCACCTGCGCGCTCTCGTCCCCGTCGTCCGCCGCGCGCTCGCGGACGCGGAGTGCACCTGGGACGACATCGACGCGATCGCGGCGACGGCCGGCCCCGGCCTGCCGGGCGCGCTCGTCATCGGCCTGAACGGCGCGCGCGGCCTCGCGTACGCGCGCGGCATCCCGCTCATCCCCGTCGACCACATCGAGGGCCACGTCTGCGCGAACTGGCTGGACGCCGCCACCGGCGCGGACGGCGCGCCGCCGGAGCTGCCCGCGCTCGCGCTCGTCGTCTCCGGGGGGCACACGGAACTGCTGCTGATGCGCGAGCACGGCCGGTTCGAGCGCCTCGGCGGCACGCGCGACGACGCCGCGGGCGAGGCCTTCGACAAGGTCGCCCGGCTGCTCGGCCTGCCGTACCCCGGCGGCCCGCCGATCTCCCGCACCGCCGCGGAGGCGACGGTGCGCAAGCTGCGCCTGCCCCGCGCGTGGCTCGGCGAGAGCGACGACTTCTCCTTCTCCGGCCTGAAGACCGCCGTCCTCAACCTCGTCCAGTCCGCGGACGCGCCCCCTGCCGCCGAGATCGCGTGGGCGTTCGAGGAGTCCGTGGTCGACGTGCTGTCGAAGAAGGCGACGCGCGCCGCGGAGCGCGAGGGCGTCGCGTCGCTCCTCGTCGCCGGCGGCGTCGCCGCCAACCGCCGCCTGCGCGAGCGCGTGATCGAGCGCGCCACCGTCCCGGTGCACGTCCCGCCGATCGCGCTGTGCACGGACAACGCCGCGATGATCGCCGCCGCCGCCTTCCGGCACCTCGACGATGCGGTCGCGCCGGAGTCGGCGCTCGACGTCATCCCCACCGCCGTCCGCCGCGGGCGCCGCTGGGCGTAGCGCCGCGGCGTGCGCGGCGCGGCACGGGGCCACCTCGATCGCACTCGCACCGATCGCGGATCCCCGGAAGGCGGAATCTGTCAGCCTGCGATCGGATCCGGGACTCCCACCGGCGAGGGTGAGCTCGAACCAGGGCCCGTCGGTGTGCCGAGTGTGGTCGAAGCGCCGCGCGCCAGCGTTCCCGGGGAGCGCGAGGGCGGAGCCCTCGCTTCTCACCCCTCCCGCGCCGGGAGGGGCAGGGGTGGGCCGCCCCGCGAGACGCATCGACCGCCGCGCAGCGACGATGACGTCCGGTCCGCCCGCTATCCGTCCGCGGCCGCTCGCGGCGAGAGCGGGCACGCGCCGCAGCCGCCACGCGTGCACCACAGGTCCTGCAGGTGCAGCAGCCCCTGCGCGTACAGCGCCCCGGCGCGCCTCGGCGCCGGCCCGGCGAGCCGTGCGAGGGCGAGCGTCCGCCCGTAGGGGGCCGGCGTCGGCCAGTCCGCCGCCAGCCGCGCCGTCGCGCGCGCCAGTTCCGCGTCGCCGTACTCCGCCGCCGTCGCGATCAGCAGCGGCAGCGCGGCGTTCCACGTCACCTCCGCCGCGCGACCCGCGCCCATGCCCGGCGCGCGCAGGCCGGCGATCAGTGTGGCGGGACGCTCGTCCCGCGCGAGCGCGACGAGCGCCGCGACCGG
>JBFWQJ010000056.1:0-13270 GCA_050249515.1 Dehalococcoidia bacterium
GACACGATGAACAGCAGCCACCAGAAGTCGCTCATCGCGATGCCGAGGATCGTGGGCTCGCTGATCCCGAGGCTGATGATGCTGATCACGATGCCGAGGCCGATCAGCCCGGCGGCGATCGGCTTCCGGAAGCCGGTGCGGTGCAGCAGCATGGAGGAGGCCGCGGAGACGCCGATCATCACGAAGCCGCGCGGGCCGGAGAGCGCGCCGCTCTCTGCGACCGACAGGTGGTACCCCTCCTGCGCGTACAGCGGGATGATCGACACGATCCCCTGCCACCCCATCCCGAACGCGAGCGACAGCACGTACGTCGCCGCGAACGGGGGCTGCGTCACCAGGCCGAGGTCGATCACGGGCACCTCGGCGCGGCGCTCCTGCTGCACGAACAGCACGAGGCCCGCGGCGGCGACGGCGAAGGAGCCGAGCACCAGCGGCATGCTGGGGGGCGCGTCGCGGCGGCCGAGCTCGGTCAGCCCGAAGATGAACGCGGTGATCGTCGCCGCGATGAGCGCGATGCCGGGCAGGTCGGTCTTGCGGGCGGGACGCCTCGCCCCCGGCGGGAGCACGAAGAGCGCGAGCGCGCAGGCGAGGACGCCGACGGGGGCGTTCACACCGAAGGTCCACCGCCACCCGCTGAACGCGATGATCAGGCCGCCGACCACCGGGCCGAACACCGCGCCGAACGGCATCATCGCGGAGTAGAGGCCGATCGCGCGCGTCGAGCCTTCGCGGTAGACCTCGCCGATGAGCGCGATGCCGGAGGGCATGAGCCCCCCGCCCGCCAGCCCCTGCACGAGGCGCCCGAGGATGAGCACGAACACGTTGGGCGCCAGCGCACAGACGACCGAGGCGAGCGTGAACACCGCGAGCCCGCCGACGAACACGCTGCGCGCGCCCAGCCGCTCCGCCAGCCGGCCGGCGATCGGCTGGGCGATCACCATGCCGAGCATGAACATCGTCAGCACCCAGCCGCTCCAGCGGATCGGGGCGTTCAGGCTGTCGGTCATCGGCCCGAGCGCGACGGCGATCATGCCGAACTGCATGTTGAAGATCAGCATGGTGCTGGCCAGGATCACGAACACCAGGTGGCGGCGGGGGTCCGCGGGGCGGCTGTCGGGCGGGAGCGGATTCCGGGCATCGACCCGTGATGGTGCCATCGCCTCATCCTGCGACCGGGGTGGACGAGGGTAAAGCGCGGCCGCCTCGGCGCCACCGTCGCGGCCGCCGCACGGCCGGTATCACGCCCCGCCGCGCCTCCAGAGGACGGACCATCCGCCGCCGATGCGCTGCGGGGGAGGGCGCTGGAGCAGCGCCATGGCGACCACCGCGATCCCGACGGCGAGGCTGTTGAGGAGCGCCTCGGTCGGAACGCCCAGCAGCGGCGCGACCACCAGCCACGCGCCGGGCAGCGCGTTCGCGCGCCCCACGGCACGCGTTGCGTCCCACACGGCGACCGTGGCGATCGAGGCGATGATCGGCCCGGCGATGCGGTCACTCGTGGCCGCGGTGCCGCCGTACGCCAGCACGGACGGCGCGGCCATCAGCCACAGGCCGAGTGCGATGTTCACGAGCGGCGCGATCATCGAGGCGCCTCGCGGATGGGGGCCGCCTCCGCGCCCCAGAACGCACGCCAGACGGAGCGTTCCGCCGTGCGGACGCGCCGGAGGTGCTGCAGCGACGCGAGCACCTCGTCCATCGCGGGGCCGATCATCAGCACGGAGATGACGGCGGAGGCCAGGCAGAGCGTGCACCACGCGTCGAAGAGCACCGGCTGCAGGATGACGAGGAGGATGCTCACCGCGCCCAGCGGGCCCACGGCGACCCCGAAGATCACCACCACCCACGGCATCGTCCGCCACCTCGCGCGGCCGCCGATGATGCTGGTCACGGCGTCCGCGAGGTAGCCGGCGGCGCCCAGCGCGGCGTCCGGGATGGGGAGCACCCGCGACACGGGGGACTCCAGGATGCGACGGCTGCCGTCGCCGAAGAACGGCTCCCACACGTCCGCCACCAGCCCCAGCTGGTACGCGGCCAGGTACGAGGCGACGACGAAGCCGAGTACGGAGAGCGCGGCGATCGGCAGCCGCTGCGGCCAGGTGGACGGGTTGTAGTCCCAGCCCGCCGGCACGTCCGCCGCGGCGGCGACCTCGCGGTGCGTCCCGCCCGGCACCCGCTAGCCCTGCTCGTGCTCCTGCACCGCGACCGCGAGCTCTTCCTTCGACATGCGGCTGCGCCCGTGGATATCCAGGTGGCGCGCGCGCTCGTAGAGCTCGTCGCGGGTGTGCTCCTCGGCCAGCGCCACCTTCCCGCCGGCAGTGGGGGCGGCGGGCTCATCCGTGGAGCGATGGCGCGTCGTGGGGCCGCGTGCGGCCTGCGCGTCGGAGGGGCCCTTCCGCTCCTTCGGCACCCAGCGGTCGCCCTCCTTCTTGAAGGAGTGCTTGAGGGCGGAGTAGGCCGTGCGGTGGGCGCGCTCCCCGTCCCCGTAGGACTCGACGGCGCTGTCGTGTGCCTTCTGCCAGGTCTCCTGCGCGTGCTTCGGGGAGCGGGCGATCGTGCTCGGCATTTCCGTGTCGCGCTCGCCGCGACGTCGAGGGGTCATGAGACGCCTCCTAGTTCGGTTCGCAGCCCATGTCGCGGAGGCTCTGTTCCAGGTTGCGGATCTCGGCGAACAACTCGGGCGAGCCGTCCGGGGTGGTGTCGCCTTCATCCAGCGCGAACGTCCGCTGCGTCAGCGGTACAGCGCTCTCGCGCAGCGGCGGCTCGAGGCGTGAGCGGGCGTCCTCGAGGGCGGTGCGCAGCTCTTCACAGTCTGCGGTGTGGGTGTGTGCCATCGTGCACCTCCTGCCTCGACCGTACGGGGGAGGACGTGAAGCGGAGGTGTCAGGCGGGGGCGCGAGGATGCAGAAGCGTCGCGGAGGTGACGCGCACGTGCGCGCCGAGGCCCGGCTACGGGGCGGGCGCCTCGGGCTCCACGTGGTACGCGGGCAGCCCCTCCATGTACGTGGTCGCGTGCGCGAAGAAGGTCGCGCGGTCCCACGGGGCCGCGGTGATCGCCCGGGCGGTGGCCGCCCCCTCGTTGCGGACCGCGTGCGGGACGTCGGGCGCGACGCGGACGACGGAGCCGGCCGGGACGACCACCACCTCGTCGCCGACCTCGACCACCAGCTCACCCGCCGTCACCACCCACGCCTCCTCCACGGGATGCGTGTGGCGCGGGATCGCGGAGCCCGTGGCCATTTCGTTCTCGGTGACGAAGACCGAATCGAAGCCGTGCTCGGAGCCGACGAGGTTGCGCGCGCGGCGGCCCGGGCGGTTCGGGACGTCCTCCCAGGAGCCGATCGGGTGGATGGTCACGGGCGTCCTCCGTTCGAGTCCGGCGCTGCATTCCCGGCGGCCGGAGCGTAGCAGGACGGCGCACCTCGCCGATCTTCGGGGAATTCCCCCTGCACAGAACCGTTCGCACAGCCGAATCTCGGAGAGAGCGCGCAGGAGGGCGGCCGTGACCACGAAGGCGACATCGGGCGAGTTCCCGTTCGAAAGCGATGGCGGTCCGTTCGATTCGACGGTGCAGCACGCCTTCGAGGGCGGCGCGCCGATGCAGCAGCTCGCCGAGGAGATCGTGCGGGCGGCGCTGGAGCTGGACGACCCGTACCTGGACGGCGACCGCCGTCGCCGCATCGCGCACGCGATCGCGGAGTCGCTAACCGCGGACGAGCCGCGCCGGGGCCTCGCGGGCTGGGCGACGCGCTGGGTCACGGGCTGGGCGCTGGTCGCCGGCGCCCTGCTGATCGCCGCCTCCAGCCTGCTCGGCGGGTACGCCTGGGCCTTGCGCGGAGCGCCCCCGGCCACCGCGGCGAGCGCGCCCGCGGAAGACGGCCCGGCGGTGATCGCCGCGATGCTGAACCAGGCGTACCAGGACCAGGTGGGCGGGCACGTCGCGCAGGCGATCGCCACGTACCACGCGGTGCTGGAGCGCGACCCGGAGAACCGGATCGCCGCGTACAACCTCGGCGTGATCAGCCAGGCCGCCGGCCGCACCGCCGACGCCGAGCGCTACTACCTGACCGCGCTGGTGACGGATGAGACGTTCGCGCCGGCGCTCTTCAACCTCGCGATCCTGCGGACGGAGACGGGCGCGCTCACCGAGGCGGCCGACCTCTACCGGCGGATCATCGCCACGGACCCGGCGAACGCCCCGGCGCACCTCAACCTCGGCGTCGTCCTCCAGCGGACGGGTGACGCGGCCGGTGGCGCGGCGGCACTCCAGCGCGCTGTGGAGCTGGACCCGCAGCTCGCCTCGCGCATCCCCGCTCAGACGGCGCGCGTCGCGCGCTAAGTCGAGGCGACCTCACGCGTCCGGCGACGGAGCGAGCGCGAGCGTGAGGTTCGCGCCGTGGCGCAGCGTGCGTGTAGCGACCACCTTCGGCCACGCGAACCGTCGGAGGAACCCCGGCTCGCGCGGCTGCGGCCCATCGAGCGGCGACAGCAGCGCCTTCATCCCGGTCTGGCCCTCCACGACGCCGGCGACCGCCGCGCCGAGGCCCCCGAACGGTCCGGTGTCGCTCGCGACGAACGCCGTCCGTGGTGCGCGCGCCAGCGCCTCGATCATGCCGGGAGCGTCGACGACCTCGAGCGCAGAGCGTGGCACGCCGGCCGCATGCAGCGCCGACACGACGGGCGCGAGGGACGGCGAGGCGACCAGCACGACGCCGTTGCCGGCGAGCAGCGGCGCGACGAGCCACCACGCGGCGTCGGCACCTCGCGCGGAGACGACGCCGAGGCCGCGCGGCGTGTCGTACAGCATGCGCGTCTCCTGCCCGGCGACCTGCACCGTGGTCACCGGCGCCCCGAGCTCGACACGCGCCGCCTCCGCCGCCTCGCTCAGCGCGTGCGCGAGCGCCGGCTCCCCGGCCAGCGCGGCCCCGGCGCGCTCGATGCCGGCGATGCGCTCGTCGAGGGGCGCGACCCACGGGGTGGCCTCGGGCGGCAGCGCGCTGTCGCCGGGGTCCGCGGCCTCCACCGCGCGCCCGGTCGGCGGCGCATCGGTACGGTCGAGGAACGCCCACAGGTAGTCCTCGCCGCCGGCCTTCGGGCCGGTACCGGAGAAGCGCATCCCGCCGAAGGGCTCAACGCCGGGGCGCGCGCCTGTCGAGGTGCGGTTCACGTAGACGTGCCCCGCCTCGATCGCGGCGCTCACGCGGGCGATGCGGCCCGGGCTGCGCGAGAACAGCGCCGAGGTGAGCGCGTAGCCCGTGCCGTTCGCGATGCGGAGTGCCTCGGCCTCCGTGTCGAAGGGGATGACCGCGAGGATCGGGCCGAACAGTTCCTCCGTGGTGGTACGGGCGGCCGGCGCACGCGCGGCGTCGACGTGCACGATCAGCGGCCCCCGCACCAGCGTCGCCGGCGTGGATGGCGTCGCCTCGAAGCGATCGAGGACGACGCGCCCCTCCTCGCGGGCGCGCGCGGCGGCCTCCGACAGCCGGTCCGCC
Organism: Dehalococcoidia bacterium; assembly: GCA_050249515.1. GTDB lineage: Bacteria > Chloroflexota > Dehalococcoidia > UBA2979 > UBA2979 > SHYQ01. The sequence continues at coordinate 5,490 of JBFWQJ010000056.1, forward strand.
GCCCGCCGGTCGATGATCGGGTTCACCTGCGTCGCGGCCTCGTGCGCGGGCCCGCAGACGAGCGACGCGGCCGCGTCCGCGAGCCGCGGGAGGAAGCGCGGAAGCACGCTGCGCTCCACCAGCACGCGCGAGATCGCGGAGCACTTCTGGTTGGCGTGCCCGAAGGCGGAGGCGATCACGGCGCCGACCGCCTCGTCCAGATCGGCGTCGTCGAAGACGAGCGCGGCGTTCTTGCCGCCCATCTCCGCGATCACCGCGCGGGGGCGGCCGTCCTCGGTTGTGCCGCGCAGCACAGCCTCGTGGATCGCGGTGCCGACGGCGACCGAGCCGGTGAACGCGACGAGGGCGACGCGGCGGTCGTCCACCAGCGCCTGCCCGGCGACGCTCCCCTGCCCCGGGAGGCACAGCAGCGCGTCCGCCGGGACCCCGGCGGCGTGCAGCAGCGCCACGAGGTAGGTGGCGACGACGGGCGTCTGGCCGGCCGGCTTGAGGACGACGGCGTTTCCCGCCGCGAGCGCGGCCGAGGTCATCCCGCAGGGGATCGCGAGCGAGAAGTTCCACGGCGGGATCACCGCGACCACGCCACGAGGCCGCACGCGGTCGCGGTGCGCGGCGTCCAGGCGTTCCGCCTCCTCCGCGTTGAAGCGGAGGAAGTCGACCGCCTCCTCGACTTCGGCCCACGCGCCTGCGCGGTCGCGCCCGCCTTCGCGCACGACGATCGAGGCGAACTCGTGCCCGCGCGCGAGCAGCAGGTCGGCGGCGCGACGCAGCACGGCGGCGCGCCCGGCGGCGCCGAGCGCGGCCCACGCAGGTTGCCCGCCCCGCACGCGCGATACCGCGGTGCGCGCCCCCTCCGCCGACGCCTCCTCGACGCGCGCGATCGGCGGCCCCTCGGGATCGGACGGGCTGACGAGGTCGACGGTGCGCGCGACCTCGATCCCGTCCGCAAGCGGGAGGTGGGTGGTGGGCGTGGCCAGTTCCGCGGCGAGCGCGGCATCGAAGCCGGCGCGGAAGGCGGGGTCGTGCCAGCGCGCGGCCGGGGCACGCTCGAATGAAGCGCCGTCGTCCGCGACGGTCGCGACGTCGGGCGTGTCGGCGGGCGGGGCGAGCAACTCCTCCGGGGTCGCCTCCTGGCGGCTGCGCATGAGGAAGCCGGCCTGCGACGAGTTCTCGAGGATGCGCCGCACGAGGTACGCCATGCCGGGGAGCAGGTCGCCCACGGGCACGTAGTCGCGGGCGGGCCAGCCCTGCGCGGCGAGCGCGCGGCTCATGCCCTCGGACGTGCGGTGCAGCGTCTGGTGCTCCACGGCGCGCCCCGGGAGACCGCGCGCCTCGGCCAGTGCCTCCGCGTGCGCGTGGGTGCGCGGGTTGTGGCTCGCGACGGCGAGATGCACGAGCCCGGCGGCATCCAGCAGCGCCTCCGCGCAGCGGTCGAAGGAGCGGTCGGTGGCCGCCTTCCGCTGGAAGACGGGCGGCGCCCAGCGGTTCGCGGCGGCGACCGCGGTCTCGTAGTCCCAGTACGCCCCCTTCACCAGCCGCACCTGGAACGGGTGGCGCCGCTTCCGGGCGAACTCGACCACCTCCGCCACGTGCGCCTCGGCATCCCGGAGGTAGGCCTGCACGACGATCCCGGCGTCCTCCCACGCGGCCAGCGGCCCGCCCGGGCCGAAGGCGTCGCGGAACGCCGCCCACACTACGTCGCGCGTCTCGTACTGCTCGGCGTCGATCGCGATGCCGACGCCGGCCGCGCGCGCCGCCTCGGCGATGCGGAGGAGACGAGGGCGCACGCGCGCCACCGATCCATCCGGGTCGACGGCGGAGAAGTGGTGGGTGAGTGAGGACAACTTGAGCGAGACCTGCAGCGCGGGCTGCCCTCCGGCCGTGCGCAGGCGCGCCGCCGGTTCGCGCGCGAGCGCGTCGATCAGCGCCATGTAGCGGGCCTCGTACGCGTCCGCCTCCGCGTCGCTGAGCACGGCCTCGCCGAGGAGGTCGAACGAGGGCACGCGGCCCTCGGATCGCAGCGCCTCCACGATGCGGTGCACGCCGTCCACGTCCGGCACCGTGATGAAGCGCCGCGCGAACACCTGCGCGGAGCGGCGCGCGGCCTGCGCTACCACAGCCGCGGGCACCTGCTCGTTCCGTGCGAGGCGCACGAGCCAGCGCAGCGGGCGCGGGATGCCGGGGAAGTCCCCCGCGAAGTACTCGTGGAAGAGGTCCTGCACCTCGTCCGCGGTGCCGGGGGCGTCGAAGGCCGCAAGCACGTCAAGGAAGCGGAGCAGGCGCACGCGGAACCGCTCGTCCGCCATCGCGTGGGTGAGCAGCCAGTCCTCCACCTGCTCGTCGATGCGCGGGGAGTAGCGCTCCATGTCCGCGAGGAGCGCCCGGCCGACCGCCTGCGTGCGCGCCTCGATGTCGCCCCGGTCTGCCGCCATGTCGCCGCCTCCACGCTCCGCGCCCATCGAGGGTAGCCGCTGCGCGGGGCGTCCGTGCGGGCCTCGTGCGGCCGGAGGGGGCGACGTCGATGGGGACGCAACGGACAACGAGAGAGCCCCGGCGGATGCCGGGGCTCTCTCGTTCCAGCGCGCCTCGATGGCTACGCGAACATCGGCGGGCGCTTCGTGTGGAAGTCCGTCGCCTGCTGGTAGGCGTGGCCGATCCGCAGCACCTGCGCGTCCGTCCACTGGGCGCCGGAGATCATCAGCCCCGTCGGCAGTCCGTCGCGGTCGAAGCCGTTGGGCACGCTGAGCGACGGCTGGTGCGAGATGTTGAAGATCGAGGTCAGCCCGGCGCGCGCCTTCGTCGGTCCCTGGTCGCGGTCCGCGTCCGGGTCGATCGGGAACGCGGTGACGGGAGTCGTCGGCAGCAGATACGCGTCGATCCCGTTGTCCAGCAGCCCGCGCTGCATCCGCTGCTCCAGCATCTTGCGGTTGTCCAGCATGCGCGAGTAGAGGTACGCGGGCATCGCGCGGCCCATGGCGAGGCGGGCGCGGATGGTGGCCGCGATCACCGGCGGCTCCGCGTTCACGATCGACTCGTTGTAGTCGTTCGTCTCCACGGCGCTGATGTTCTGCACCAGGCCGCGGTAGTCGTCGATGCCCGTGAGCGGCTCGATCGTGGTGATCGTCGCGCCGAGGGACTCGAACACCGCGAGCGACGCCTGGAAGGACGCCTTCACGTCCGGGTCCGCGACCGCGAGCAGCGACGGGATGAACGCGAACGTCATCCCCGCGACGCCGCCCCCGATCCCGGCGGCGAAATCCTCGCCGGGATGGTCCGCGCTGTCGAGGTCGAGCGGGTCGTAGCCCTGCAGCGCGTTGAGCATGAGCGCGCAGTCGAACGCTGAGCGGGCCATGGGGCCGGTGTGGTCCAGCGTGTGCGAGAGCGCACCGACGCCGGCGCGGGACGACAGGCCGTACGTCGGCTTGTGGCCGGTGATGCCGCAGTAGGATGCCGGGCCGCGGATGCTCCCGCCGGTGTCCGTGCCCAGCGCGCCCAGCGCCTGCCCGGCCGCGAGCGCGGAGCCCGATCCGCCCGAGGACCCACCGGGGATGCGCGAGAGGTCCCACGGGTTGTGCGTGGGGCCGTAGTGCAGGTTGTTCGTGGTGCCGCCCATGGCCAGCTCGTGCGTGTTCGTCTTGCCGACGATCACGGCGCCCGCCGCGCGGAGCCTCGCCACCGCCGTGCAGTCCGCGGCGGGGACGCGGAAGCGGTGCGCCGCCGTGCCGTTCGTGGTGACGTACCCCGCGGTGTCGTACAGGTCCTTGATGCCCATGGGGATGCCGTCCAGCGGCCCGAGGAGCGTGCCGGCGCGGGCGCGTGCCGCGGACGCCTCCGCCTCCGCGAGGGCCGACTCCTTCATCAGGAGCACGTAGGAGTTCAGCTGCGCGTCGGTCGCCTCGATCTTCTCGAGGACGGCCTTCGTGAGGTCGACGGGGGAGAGGCGGCCGGCCGCGATCTCGGCCGCGGCCTCGCCGATCGACATGAAGACGACGTCGTTCATCACCATCGTCACGGGAAGATCCAATCGCTATCCACGGATGCGGGGGCAGCGGAGCGGACGCCTCGATGTCCCTGCGTGGACGGTAGCCGCGGCGCGTTACGCGCGGATTGAGTGCAGGTCACGCGTGCGTCTCGCGGCGACCGCGGGCGGCTATCAGCAAGTGTTGCGGCGGCGCGATGCCCCCGCCGTCCGCGGCAGCGGCGCGCGTCCGCTCGTATGACACGCTGGAGGACGGCTGACCGGGAGGGGGCGCGGATGGTGCAGGACATCCCCCAGTTGGAGGCGGCGCTGCGCGTGCTCATCGCCGCGGCGCTGGGCGCGGTGATCGGGTTCGACCGGCAGCGGAAGGACAAGGCCGCCGGGGTGCGGACGCACATGCTGGTCGCCATGGGCGCCACGCTGTTCATGTCCGGCGCCGCGCTGCTGAAGGCGGACCTCGGGGACGTGGACTCCTCGACCTCGGTGATCCGCATCGACCCGACGCGGGTGATCCAGGGGGTCGTGACGGGCGTCGGATTCATCGGTGCGGGGCAGATCTTCCACGACCGGGACGCTGTGCACGGCCTGACGAGCGCCGCGGGGATCTGGGTGACGGCCTCGATCGGCGTGCTGGTCGGCCTCGGACATGTGGTGCTGCCCGCCGTCGCGACGGTCGTCGTCTTCCTCGTCATGACCGGCCTTGAACCGCTCGAGGCGCGCCTGTGGGGCGGCCGCGACCCGTCCGAGGAGGACTAGCCGGGACGGCGCGATCGCGCGGGCTAGCGGCAGTCCGTCAGCGCGCGCACCGAAACGTCCACGTGCAGCCGCGCGTGCCCGGCGTACTCCACCGCCTCGTCCAGGCTCCGCGCCCGCAGCGCCAGCGTGGCCCAGCCGACGATGCGCTGCGGATGGCTGGGGAGCGCGGGGAACGTGTTGTTCGCGGGCGCCCACGCCGCAATGCGCGCGTCCAGCTCCGCCCAGCGCGCCGCCGGGTCCGCCCACGACCCGCCGAGGACATCGCGCACCACGCACGCGCCGTCCTCCTCGGCCGCCAGCCCGGCCACGCCGGTCAGGCCGGGGAGCAGGCCCGCCGCGCCGGCGCCGCGCACGGTGCCGTCGCCGTCCGAGTCGCCGTAGGACGGCCCATCCGCGCCGACCACCAGGTTCCGCGCCTCCTCGGCGGCGCGGCGGGCGGCGGGCAGATCGGACGCCGCCTGCCACGCCGACACCGCCCGGTCGATCGCGGCGAGGCGCTCCGCGAGCGCGGCGCGATGCGGCGTGTCGCCGGCGGTGGGGGTCGGCTCGACGCGCATCGTCCGGCCGGTGCCGCACGCGACGGAGCAGGCGAGCGCGGCGAGCAGCGCGACGGGGAGCAGGACGAACCGACCCATGCGCAGCCTCCCGATGCTCGTCCCGGTTCAGACGCCGGGCCGCAGCATGTAGCCGCGTCCGCGCACGGAGTGGATGAGCCGCGAGGCCCCGTCCGCCTCGAGCTTGCGGCGAAGGTTCATGACGGAGACGTCCACGAAGTTCGAGGTGACGGCCTGGTACTGCCACACCCCGCGCGCCAGCTCCTCCCGGTCGATCGCGCGCTCCGGGCGGGCCAGGAAGTACGCGAGGAGGTCGAACTCCAGCCGGGTCAGGGTAAGGGACGACTCGCCGCGGGTGGCCGTCCCGGCCTGCAGGTCCACGGTGAGCCCACCGTACCGCAGGCGGGACACGGGGGCGCCGGCGCTGTTGGCGGCGGCGAGGCGCTGGGCGAGGACCGTGTTCTCCCAGCGCAGCGAGACCTGCTCCGCGAAGTCGGCGGCGCGAAGCCGCTGGGCGTCGGTGAGCGGGCGCCGGGCATTGAAGACGAGCGTGCCGCACGCCCGCCCCTCGACCATCACGGGGTACATGCGGAGGATGCGGAAGCCCGCCATGCCGCCGAGTTCGGCGAGGAGCGGGTGGAGCTCCTCGCCCGCCATCTCCGGCAGCGGCGCCTCCACCGCCTGCCCGGTGCTGTGGGCGAGGCGGGTCGCGGGCGTGCCGAACGCGTGGAAGCGCAGCGCGGGGACCTCGAAGTCGGGGAAGAAGCGGCGAATCACGCGCATGGCCCGCAGGAAGGTGGCCGTCTGCGTGCCGGCGAGGCACACGGGACGGGCGATCTGCGTCTCCGGGTCGATCCACCAGAGCACGACGAACGGGACACGCACGGCATCACGCGCGCGCTCCACGATCGCCTGGTACGGCGCCCAGTCCCCCATCCCCTCGTGCATCGTCCCGCTCCTGGTCCGCCGTCACGCGCCGGCGACGCGCACAGCATGCATCGAGGAGTGACGTGCCGCATCCGCGGTGCCCGCACCCCCGGACATCCTCATGAAACGCTCATGAATCCCCGGCCTCCCAGCGCGGCACCCTCGATAGATTCGTCGAGGGCCGCGAACTCCCCGCCGCGCCCTGCTCGCCCAGCGCCGGGAGGCCGCCCAGATGACCCACCTCCACCGATGGAGCCGCAGCGGCGCTGCGCTGCTCCTGCTCGTCGCCGCCGTCGCGCTCATGCCGCGGCCGTCGACCCTGCCCATCGCGCCCATCGCGGGCGCCGAGGCCGACGCCGCGCCGGCGCGCTCGGGGGGCACGTTCGCCGGGCTGGAGGCGACCGACCGCACGGGGATCCTCGCCGCGTGGCACACGGCGCGGGAGGCCGGCGACGGGCGGCTGGCGTTCACGAACCCCGGCCACGGGTTCGATGCGGTCATCGCCGCCGAGGGGGTGACGGCGCGCTTCGATGGCGGCGCGGCACTCCGGCTGTCGTCGCCCGCGCTGGGCCGGGATGACGCCCTTGTCGCGCTGACGGGTGGGGCGCCCGCGGGCGCCGGCACGGCGGAGGTCACGGTCGCCCGCCGAGCCGGGGACATCGAGGTGTCCGAGTGGTGGCGGAACGGCGCGGTGGGGCTGGAGCAGGGCTTCACAGTGATGACCGCGCCCGCCGGCGACGGGCCGCTCCGCCTGCGGCAGGCGTGGGGCAGCGCGTTCGCCGCGCGCGTCTCCGCCGACGGAAGCGCGCTGGTGCTGTCGCAGGGCGGCCGGGAGCGGCTGCGCTTCGCCGGCCTTCGGGCGTGGGACGCCGAGGGGCGGACGCTGTCCGCCCGGATGGAGCTGGACGGGCCGACGTTCACGATGATCGTCGACGACCGCGCCGCGACGTACCCGGTCTACATCGACCCGACGCTGATGCAGGCGTATGTGAAGGCCTCCAACACCGAGGCCGGCGACCAGTTCGGCTTCTCGGTCGCGATCTCGGGAGACACCGCCGTCGTCGGGGCGAACCTTGAGGACAGCAGCGCGACAACGGTGGACGGCAACGCGGCGGACAACGGCGCGCTGGGGAGCGGCGCGGCGTTCGTGTTCGTGCGCAACGCCGGGACGTGGACGCAGCAGGCGTACCTGAAGCCGGCGAACGCCGGCGCGGGCGACAACTTCGGGCAGGCGGTGGCGATCTCGGGCGACACGGTCCTCATCGGCGCGCCGATGGAGGACAGCAGCGCCGCCGGTGTGAACGGCAACGGCGCGGACGACTCGCTCAGCAACGCGGGCGCGGCCTACGTGTTCACGCGCAGCGGCGTGACGTGGAGCCAGCAGGCGTACCTGAAGGCGTCCAACCCGGGCAACAGCGACTTCTTCGGCTGGAGCCTCGCGATCGACGGCGACACGCTGGTCGTCGGCGCGAACAGCGAGGACAGCAGCGCCACGGGCGTGAACGGCAACCAGGCGGACAACGGCGCGCTGAACTCCGGCGCCGCCTACGTCTTCACGCGCAGCG
>JBFWQJ010000057.1:0-13228 GCA_050249515.1 Dehalococcoidia bacterium
CGGACGCGATCGAGCTGACGCCCGGCGAGCCGGTGGTCGTGACGCTCGAGGTGTTCAACACCACCGACCTCGTCGACCAGTTCGAGCTGGCGGCGGTCGGCATCAACCCGGAGTGGGTGAAGTTCAGCCCGCCCGCGCTCTCGCTCTTCCCGTCCACGGCCGGCACCGCGGAGGTCACGATCCTCGTGGACTCCGCGTACGGGTACACCGCCGGCCGCCACGTCATCGGCTTCCGCGCGCAGTCGAGCGTGAACAGCCGGCTCTCCTCCGTGATCGAGGTCGCCGTCGAGGTCGCAGCGACGCCGGGCGCGACGCTGGACCTGCACCCGCAGAGCGCGCGCGTGGGCCGCGCGGGCGCGTTCCTTGCGGTGGCGCGGAACCTGGGCAACGCCCCGCTGGAGCTGGACATCCGGGGCGGCGACCCGGAGGGGGCGCTCCGCTTCGAGTGCACCCCCGACCAGCTGACGATCCAGCCCGGCGATGAGGCGTGGACGGTGATCCAGGTGCGCGGCCGACGCCCGTTCATCGGCATGGACGCGGCGCGGCCGTTCACGGTGCTGGGAGTGATGCCGGACGCCGATGCCGAGCCGCTGACCGCGGAGGGCATGCTGCTCCAGAAGCCCTGGCTCCCCGCGTTCGCGGGCCAGATCGCGTCGCTCGTCATCCTCGGCGCGATCCTGCTCGGGGCGTACCTCGTGGGGACCGAGTTGACGAAGGAGGCCGCGCCCGAGGCCGCCGCGGAGGCGACCAAGCCGCCCGAGCCGGGCGCGCTCGGGACGCCCGCGGTCGTCCTCGATCAGCCGAGGGCCGGCGGGTCCGGCGTGGTCACCGTGTCCTTCACCACCGGCGCGGAACTGCCCTCGGGCGGGGCGATCGCGGTCACGTTCCCGGAGGGGTTCACGCCGAACGTCGGCGGCAACACGGCGCTCGCGCGGGCCGACCGGCTCGGGTTCGACGGCGGCACGCGGCTGCGCATCGAGGGCCGCCGGGTGACGGTGACACGTGCCGGCAACGGCGGCACCACGAAGGCGGGCAGTCCGATCACGCTGCCGCTCACGAACATCGGCAACCCGGCGATCAGCGGCGAGGCCGAGGTCGCGGTGGAGACGCTGGACGGAGCGGGGAACCCGCTGGACGCGGGCAAGGCGATGGTGAAGGTCACGCCGGGCGCGCTGCGCGACGCCTCCGTGGTCCTCGATCCCCTCGCGGCGGGATCGGCGGGGACGGCCACGGTGACGATCGCGCTGGCGAACGACCTGCCGCCCGACGGCGTGGTGCGGGTGCAGTTCCCCGAGGGGTTCGTGGTGAAGGACGCGATCCTCGACGCCGCGACGCAGTCCTTCACGCCGCCGGAGGGCACCACGCTGAACCGAGGCGGCACGCTGGGGATCAAGGTCGAGGAGCGCGCGGTCAGCGTGATCCGCAACAACGACGGCGAGGCGTTCAAGGCGCGGACGCGCATGATGGTGACGCTCGCCGGGGTGCGGAACGCCGGCGTGAGCGGCCCCACCGGCACGTTCACGATCGAGACGCGCAACGCTGCGGGTGTGGTCATCGACACCGCGGACGCGCCCGGTGTGGCGCTGACGGGCGGTGCGCTCTCCGGCCTCGTCGCCACGCTGGAGAACCCGCGCGCGGGTGCGACCGGCGCCGCGACGCTGTTCTTCACAATGCCCGCGGAACTGCCACCGAGCGCGCGCGTCGAGGTGCGCTTCCCGGGCACGTTCGCGCTGAACGAGGGCGGCGCCACCACCGTGCAGAACGGCGCGCTCGCCGGCGCAGACGGCACCGCGTCCGCGGTGGTGCTCGATCAGAGCGTCACGGTGCTCCGGAACAACGACGGCAAGGTGGTGCCCGCGGGCACGGCGATCGCGGTGACGCTGACGAACGTGAAGAACCCCGCCGCCGCCGGGGCCGCCGGCCCGATCCACGTCTCGGTGCTGGACGGCACCGGGCGGTTGATCGCCGACGGCGACACCGCGGCGGTCGCGATCAACGCCGCGCCGCCCGCGCCGGCCTCCGCACCCGCCACGACGCCCTAGCGGGCACCCTCGGCCCCACACGGAGCGCCGAGGGCTACAGGCGGACGCGCGCGAACTTCAGCGACTTCGCGGCCTCGTCACGGTAGGCGAGGTAGAGGAAGCCGCCCGACTGCTTTGCAGACAGCTCGTGCCCGACCTTCGAGCCCTCCCCGCCGCCATCGACGGTGCGGAAGGTGCGCTGCGGGCCCGTGCATCCGGCGTCGCCGCAGATCACCACGCGGAGCGAGCCCGCGGTGTCGTCGCGGTAGGCGAGCACGGGGTTGCCCTCCTTGCCCGGCGTCATGTTCAGCGAGAAGCCGACCTTGTGTGCCAGCTCGCCGCCGTTGTCCACCACGGTCGTGACGCGCTTGTCCTCGGTGCATGTCGGGTCGCCGCACGCGACGAGGACCACCGTGGACTTCTCGCCGTCGCGGTAGGCGACGATCGGGAAGCCCTCGCGGCCGATGATCATCGCGGGGTCGTAGCCCACGTCACCCGTCGCGAGGACGATCGGGGCGTCCAGCTGGCTGCAGGAGCGGTTCTGGCAGCGCACCATGCGCAGCGAAAGCGTGTCTTCCTCGCGGAACGCGACGTAGGGCGTGCCGCCGAGGGGGATCGCGATCGCGGCCTGGCGGCCCGGCTTGCCGGGGACGCCGCTGCCCTGGTCGATCGTGGTGATCACCCGCGCGTTGTCGCTGCCCTTGTCGATGATCGTGCCATCGCTCTCGGCGCAGGTGGAGGTGCACAGGAACGCGGTGCGCAGCGCGCCGCCGTTCGTGCGGTACGCCGTGATCGCGATGCCGCCGCCGACGGCGATCGAGGGGCCGAAGCCCGCGTCCTCCCCGTCGATCAGGTTGAAGCGACGGGTGCCCTCGCCGTTGTCGCAGGCGAAGGTGCCGCAGCGCACGGCGCGCATCGCCTTGCTCGCCTGGTCGCGGTACAGGATCAGCGGCGGCCCGACGAGGTCGATCGCGGTGTCGTAGCCGGGATCGCCCTGCGACACGAGCGAGACGTGGGTGCGGTCCGTGCACTCGTGGTTCTTGCAGCGCAGGTAGTGCAGCACCTTGTCCGCGCCGCGGTAGGCGATCACCGGCCCGTCCTCGCCGAAGCCGATCGCGGTGCTGAACCCGGTGTCGCCATTGACGTCCAGTGCGTGCACGACCACCGGCGCGGACTCCCGCACGCGGATGTACCCGTAGTAGCCGCCGCCGAAGACGGCCACGAGCATCGCCAGGCCCGCGAGGGCGGCGAGGATGCGCGCGCTGCGGTCACGCTTCGGCGGGAACTCCGCCATCAGCGGCGGCGCCTCCGGGTCGAAGGTCTCGACGGGCGCCTGCACCAGCTCCGCGCCGCAGCGCTGGCAGAACGTGCGCGTGCCGGGGTTCCGCTCCGCGCACGCGCGGCAGATCACATCCGTCGCCAGCGCGTCCAGTTCGATCTCACCGCGCTCGACGCCGTTCTTCTGCGCGTCGTCGCCCTCCGCGCCGGTGCGTCCCGCCCAGAACAGCGGGTAGTCGCAGTTCGGGCAGAACCCCTGCTCGCCATCATCGAATTCGCTGACGGTGCCGCACTGCGGGCATGTGACGTCTGCCACCTATCCGCTCCTCTCGTCAGTGGCGGTGTCCGCCGGGCGGTCCACGTTCACATCAGGCGGGCCGGCCGCCTCGGGCGCGGCGTCCGCACCATCGTCATCGTCGCCGTCCACTGCCCACGCGGGCATCGACTCCCCGTCGGACACCGGCTCGTCGGTCGCGTCCATCACGGCGACTCGCGCGAGGTCGGCGAGGCCGATCTCCTCCCCCGCCGCCTCCACGATCTCCCGCTGGCCGATGCGGAACTCGAACGAGACGTCCACGGGGATCTCGGCGCTGACGAGGCGCAGCAGCGCCTGCTCGTCGATGCCGCCGGTGCCGTTGAGGTAGACGACGGCGTGCTTCGTGTTCGGCGCGGCCTGGCCGCTGCGGAAGACGCCGCCGGTGTCGTCCACGTGCGCCGCCTCGCCGGTGATCGCGGTGAGCAGTCCCTCCAGCCCGGCGCGCGTCCCGCGACGCACGAAGAGCGAGCCAACCTCCTCGACGAGCCGGCGGAGCCGGCGCTCGCGCTCCACGTCGTCGGCGATCACGGGCTCCACGGTCAGGCCGAGCCACTGCCCCATCCAGCGGACGAAGGGCTCCGGCGCCTCCTGCACGTCCACGAACGAGGGGATGTCGTCCACCCGCTGCCGCAGGTCGGTCGCGATCTCCTGGATCAGCGACACGAACTGGCGCAGGAAGTGGTCCTCCGCCATGGCGCGGGGGAGTTGTTCGACGAGCCAGTTGTCCGTGGAGACCATGTGCCGCTCGGTCCGCTACACCACGATGTGCCGGAACGAGAGGAACAGCGCGTCGTCGTCCAGCACGATCTGCTGGCGGCCGGCGCGGGCGCGCTGCCGCGTGATCGCGTCCACCTCGAACAGCAGCACCTCGTCGACGCGGGCGATCGCCTCCACCTCCGACAGCAGCGCGAAGATCTGCGCGATGTTGAGGTCGCGACGGAACGGCCAGCCCTCGCCGTCCACCCCGCCGGTGAGCGGGTTGATGTAGCGGTACAGCGCGGTGAGCGCGCGCTGCCGTACGAGGTCGGGGTCGCGCCCGGGCTGCCCCTGCACGCGCGCCACCACGCTGACGCCCTGGTACTTCGGCGGCCCGATCTCGATCGTCGCGCCGAGGAGGCGGCGCTCGTCGAGGTACGCCGCGACGTGCTCGTAGGTCTGGCTCGGGATCGCGAGGTCGTCCAGCGAGAGCCGGTCGGGCGGCGCCTGCACGCGCGGGACGATGAGCACGCGGACGGGCTCGCCCGGCCGCGCCGGGGGCAGCGTGCGGGCGCGCGCGACGGACGGCGCCGCCTCCAGCGTCAGCCGCTCGAAGTCCTCGGCGGTGACGGCGCGGTCGCCGGTGCGCAGCGTCATCGCGCCGCGCTCCTTCGCGTTGTCGATCGTCTCCGCGTCCACGCCGCCCTTCGCGGGGTCGAGGTTGGTGACGGAGTCGATGAACGGGACGGAGGTCTGGAGCACGGTGAGCGTGTTCGCGCCCACGTTGCCCTTCGTGCCGCCGCCGGAGCGGTAGCCGGTCACCCAGACCTCGGCGCCGTCCGGCGGCACCTTGCCGAACTGGCGCTCCGTGCCGTCCGGGTAGCGGATGCGGGGGCCGAAGCGCACCTCGCCGGCGGCGGCGTCCCAGACGTACAGCGGGTCGTGGTCCGTGGCGCCGGCGATGTTCCGCGCCTCCGTCCACGCCTCCACGGTGCCGTCCGCCAGCACCACCTCGATCGTCTCGTCGAAGCGTCGAGGCAGCACGGGCGGGTGCGCGACCTTGAAGGACTGGCCGGGCATCCCGTCCGACTTGCCCAGGAGCTCGCGCGCGTATGGGCGCGCGTGGTGGCCGGAGACGACCCCGCCGATGGTGGAGGCGTGGAGCGCGCTGATCGCCGGCGACTGCTGGTAGGTGGTCTGCCCGGGCAGCGGAGCGACCAGGCGGCAGCGCACCCAGTGCGCCTGCTCCGGGCCCAGTTGGAGTGCCTCGTGTCGCGCGGGGAGCTCCAGCACCACGGCGCCATCGCGGTTCAGGCCGCCGGTCTCATCGGAGCGGACGCGCACGGTCTGCCAGGACTCGCCGGACCACGCCTCCCACGCCCACGGCGGCGACTCCGGGTTCACGCCCACACCCTGCGGCGGCGCGACGAAGTCGAAGCGCAGCACGTTGCGCGCCAGGCTCTCCTCGAACCCGAAGTAGATCGCGTCGTTCGGCTGGAGCGAACTGAAGCAGGTCACGGAGCCGCGCTCGAAGCGCAGCTCGTCCCACACCAGCCGGTAGCGGTTGGGGGCGGAGGCGGCGGCGGTGAGGGCCGACTTCAGGTGCGGCTGCACGATCACCAGGTCGTTGTCCGTCATGAAGATCACGGGGTCCTCGCCCGGCGGCGTGACCGTGGCGACCTCCGTGCCGGCGCGGACGCGGACCGGTTCCGGCACCGGGGCGGAGAGCCGGAACGTCAGGTCCGCGATCGCCGCGGAGGGCGGGAACAGCGTGATGCCGAAGAGCTCCAGGAACTTGATGTACAGGACATCCGGCACCTGGTTGAGGCGGTAGATGATCGACTCGGTCATCCACGCGAAGAGCTCGATCAGCGCGACGCCGGGGTCGGACAGGTTGTGGTCCGTCCACTCCGGGGCGTACTTCGGGATCAGCCGCTTGGCCTCGTCGACGATGTCCTGGAAGGAGCGGTCGTCCAGCCGTGGCGTGTTCAGGCTCACGGCTCACCCTCCCTCGGGATGACGTAGAACGGGTAAACGAGGTTGCGGCGGTCGTTGGTCGCCCGCAGCCGGTACGCGATCTCGATGTGCACCAGCCCCACGTCTTCCTCGTCCGGCACGGCGCGCACGCCCTCCAGGTCGACGCGCGGCTCCCACTGCCCCACCGCGTCGCGCACAGCCTGCTCCATCTGACCGATGGTATTGGCATCCAGCGGATGGAACAGCAGGTCCCAGATCCGGCAGCCGAAGTCCGGGCGCATCACCCGCTCCCCGTGCGCCGTGGAGAGGATCATGCGCAGCGCCGCGTCCACCTCCTCGGTCCCGGAGGTGAGCGCGATCCCGCCCCGTGCGGTGAACCGCACGGGGAACGTCCACCCCCGCCCGATGAAGTCGCTGACGTCGTTCATGCGCCTCGAGGCCCCTCGACTAGCCGATCATCACGGTGGGCGAGCCGGCCGTGATGCTGCCCATCGGCATGTCCGCCGGGTCGTTGCAGGTCATGACCATGTCGCCCTGCCGTGCCGCCATCTTGCCGTTGATGAGCACCGTGGGCGACCCCAGGAGGATCTTCCCCTTGTTCGTGGGGTTCTTCTGGAAGCGCGGCCCCATGGGGATGTGCGAGGGCGAGTTCTGCACCTCCGCCCCGGCGACGGCCGCGGGCTTGCCGTTGATCTTCACGTTCGTGCTCACGCCGTTGGAGATCTTCCCGTTGAAGGGGTGCGGCAGGGGCGTGGGCACCTCGCCCCCGGGCGTGGGGATCATGATGATGTGGATGTCCACCCCGACCACGGGGTCGTCCTTGCGCGCAGCGCCTGGCATCGTCGTCCTCGTTCCCCGCTCGCCCGCTAGTTCAGCTTGATCTGCGTGCCCTTGATCGTCATGTCCGCGCCCGCCTTCAGGGTCATACCGGCCGAGGCGTTGACCTCGACCTTCTGCCCCTTGAGCTCCAGGTCGCCGGTCGCCTGCACCGTGACGTCCTTGCCCTTCACCGTGAGGGCCTTGTCAGTGGTGATGTTGAGGGCGTCCTTCGTCAGCTCGATCTTCGTGGACTTCCCGGAGTGCGTGATGATCAGCGTCGGCGCGGAGTCGTCGTCCGTCATCTCCACGGTGTGGCCGAGGCGGCTCTTCCACGTGCGCTTCTTCACCTTGCCGTCCGCCACGGCGGCCGCCTCCGGCAGCGCGTCCTTGCTGTTCCACAGCCCGCCGAGGACGACCGGGCGCTGCATGTCGCCGAACTCGAAGCCCACCAGCACCTCGTCGTTGACCTCGGGCAGCAACTCCAGGCCACGGGTCGGGCCGCCGCCGGGTGTCGCCACGCGCGCCCAGCGCGTCTCCACCTCGTCGCCGAGCGTGGGGATCTTCACCTTGACGCGCCCGAGCTTCTCCGGGTCGTTCACGTTGGTGACGACGCCGGCGAGCAGCCCGCCCCACTGCGCGCCCGGCACCGGCCCCGCGGCCGCCGCGTTCGCGGCGAGGAGCTCCGAGAGCTCCACGGAGTCCGCACCGGAGCAGGTGAACCGCGTGCGATATGGCAGGTCGGCGCCGAAGGCGTGCTCCACGCTGGTCAGGAGGTACGTGCCGTTCAGCGAGGTGGCCGCCCCGGCGATCGTCACCTCCGACGCCGCGCCGATCTTCGGGTTGCCGATGCACTCGCCCCGCAGGAGCAGGCCGCTGCTCACGGCGCGCGTGATCATCGACTTCGCGAGCGCCTCGGCGTCGTTCGCGGAGTCCACCGGGACGTGTCCGGCCACCTGTTTCGCGGAGGTGAACGCCTGGGCGTCGGTGCGGAGCTGGTCCTTCGCGGGGGCCGTCGTGAATGAGACAGGGGCGGCGGAGGCCGTGGCCTTCGAGGTGATCGACTCCTTGCTCGTCGCCCCCCAGCCACGCACGGTCACCTCGTCCCGGTGGTCCACGGCGGAGATGCGCACGCGCAGCTGCGTCAGATCCTCGCCCCAGCGCAGCGTGACGGGCGAGCCGCTCGCGCCGAGCGGACGCGGCTTGAAGTGCAGCTGCTTCTCCGACACCCAGAACTGGTAGCCGTTGCGCAGCGCGCGCGAGCGGAGGAACTCGTAGTCCGTCTCGCCGTGCTGCACCACGTACTCGTGCTGCTCGCTGGTCGCGGTGACGACGGCGCTCAGGCCGTGCTCGCCCGCGATCTTCTGCGCGATCGCGCTGTCGGTCTGCTTCAGGAACGTGCGGTTGTGTCCCTGCCGGTGCAGCCGATGCCCGCGGTCGAGCGCGACGACCACGAGCTCATCGAGCGTGCCGCGGCCGCGTTCCATGCTGTTGGTCGTGACCTCGCCGTCGAACACCTTGACGGCGCTGCCGCCGTGCCGGAACGAGACGGTGAGCGCGATGCCGACGTGCAGCGTGCGCGCGTCGAACAGGTTGAACCACGGGTCGTTGAAGTGCAGCGTCGCCTGCGACGGCAGGTGCACGGACTCCTCGACGCGCACGAGGGACAGCGCGTCGGCCCACTGCGCGGAGAGCGCGGTGCCGTTCGCCTTCACCTCGACGACGCTGATGTCCGTCGCGCTAACCACGCACCACCACCTCCGTCTCCGGGATGATCAGCAGCGTGCCGGGCTCAAGGCGCAGCGGGTCGAGGATGCGGTTGGCCTCCGCGATCAGGCGCCAGCGGCCGGGATCGCCGTAGCGGCGCACCGCGATGCGGTCCAGCGTCTCGCCCGCCTGCACCTGGTGGACGGTGTGCGGGTGCGGCGTGCCGGACGTGGGGTTCTGCAGCGGCCACTGCCCCTCGTCCGCGAACTGCTCCAGCGAGACCACGGCGCTCGCGCGCAGCGGGGTGCCCGTCGAGGAGAAGAAGGTGAACGTGACCTTCAGCGACTTCAGCACGCACTTGAAGGAGACCATCTGCCCCCAGTGGAAGCGCAGCCACGGCGGCCGTCCGGTCTTCGAGTTGGGGTCGGTGCTCTCGCCGAGGTTCGCGTTCACCTTCATCAGGTCGAGCAGCTTCGTGGTGTAGTTCGTGACCGGCTGGCCGGTGTCCGTGGTGTCGAACATCAGCGTCATGCTGAGCGTGCCGGAGTTGCCCTGCTTGAAGACGATCTTCGGTGCGTCCTTCCCGGCCACAGCCGGACCGGACCAGAGGTTGGTCTTGTTGATCTCCAGCTGCGCGGGGTTGAACAGGCAATCGATGCGATCGCCCGTCTCCGTCAGCAGGTACGCCTTGGCCGGTCCGCTCACGAGAACATCCCCCGGTACCGTCCGCCTCGCCGTTCGATCTGCGCGAGGATCCGCGCCTCAAGCCGGTCCATCAGCGCCGCGACGCGCTCTTCGTCGGAGGCGGCGCTCCGCTCGGTCGCCTCGTCCGCCTCGCCGTCGACGAGGCGCTGCACCGGCGCCGCTGATGCCGCCGACGACGACGCCATGTGCGGTGCGTCCGAGGAGTGACCGCCGTCACCCTCCGCCGCGCGCGCGACGCCGGGGACACGCGGCGCGCCGCCTGCGTCCGCTTCGATCCCGAGGCTGCCCAGGGCCGTCTGCACGACGTCCGCCGCCGCCCGTCGAGCGGCGCTCACCGCCCCGGCGGCGCCGGCAGCGCCCACCGGGAGACTGGTGACATCCGTCCGCCCGCCGCGAATCGCGAGTATACCCGGCGCACCGGCACGATCGTTCGCCGCCGGCAGCGCGCCGAACGAGGCGGTCGTCGCCGGCCCGGTCGCCCGCGGCAGCCCGGCGCGCGGACGGCGCGCGATCCGCTGCACCGCCTGCCGCGCCGCGTGCACGGCACCCGCCGTCGAGGCGCCGCTGTCCGCGCGCGGCCCGCCACCCGTCCCCGCGGAGCCGGACTCGGTGGCCGGGCGCGGGGCTGACACCTCGGCACCCCACCCCGAAGGCGCGGCGCCGCGGCTCGACGCGCTCGCCGGGGCTTCGCCGAACTCGCGGCGGTAGTCGGCCGCCGCCGCGACGGCGCGCAGCGCCGCTTCCGCGCTGAGCGCGCCCCCCACCGGCAGGTCCGCCGCGCCCGGGCCAGACGACGGACGTCCGGCCGCCGGCGGCACGTCGAGGATGCGCATCCCGGGCTCCGCGGCGCGCTCATCCGCCGCCGGGGCGGTGATCGAAGGCAGCGCGCGGTGGCCTCGAGGCAGCGCCATCCGCTGTGCTGCCTCGCTCGCTCCCCCACCCGTCCGACGCGCCCGAACCGCCGGCAGTCCGGCGACGGGCACGCGTCGCGTCTCCGCCGAGGCTCCGGTGCCCGCGGCCGCAGCGGCAGCCGGGCGCGGCGGGGTCAGCGCTGCTGCACCGGCGCCCGGGATCGCCCCGGACCACCTCGCGACGGCGGTCAGTGCGCGCCCCGCGCCCTCGCCGTCCGCGCGGCCCTCGTGCGCGGGCGCGACGGGGAGCGGCCGTCCTGCGCGCGGCAACGCGATCCGCTGTACAGCGGCCGCCCCGCGCGAGGTGTGCACCGACGGCAGCGCATGCGGAGACGCGCCGGGCCGCACCGCGACACCGGACGACGGCCGCGGCGCCGACCTCAGCCCACTGCCGGTGAGCCGCTGCGCGGCGGCGGTGCCCTCAGATCCGCCGGCACCACCGACGGTGGCCCCGCGCCGCGCCATGCTCCCCGGGCCGGACGAGGTCGCGCGCTGGGAGAGCCGAGCGGCCGCGCTCACGCGCACCTCGGCCTGTGCGAAGCGCAACGCGCGACGCGCCGGGAACGCGTCGGCCGCGCCAGCAACGGAGACCGGCGCGCCCGTTCCACCGACCGAGGCAGGTGCGGGGCGCGCGCCCCGCGCCGTGGGATCGAGGAAGGTCGACGGCCCCGCGAGCGCGCGCGGCAGCGACAGGGCGGCGGCGTCCGCGTGAGCGGTCCTCCGCGAACGCGGGCCCAGCGGCCTCGCGCCGGGCACGCCGAACGAGGTGACCGGACCGGTCGACGTGGGTTCGGACGCCACGGACGCGAAGCCCGCGCGCCCAAGCGTCGACGCTGCGCGGCCACGCATCGTCGTGCCGGGGGAGAGGCGCTGGATCGCGCTGGTGTGCGCTGCGGCCCGCCTCGACGCGCCGGCGGCGAGATCGGGCGTCCCGGCGAGCGTCGAGGTCAGCGACGAGAGCGGCGACGCGGCGACGACATCCGGCATGCTCGCGCCGCGCGGCAGCGGCGACGGTGCCCCGACATACGTGCCGAGGACGCCGTGGGCGCGTCGCGCGGTCTCGCCACGGGGAGCGGGCGGGGCGGAGTGTGCCGCGGGCACGGCGTACGCGTCTGACGCGGTCGCGACGGCGGTGCGCGCTCGTGGCGCGGGCACTGCGGATGTCCCCGGCGCGGTCGCGGCAGAGCGCGTTGCCGGCAGTGCGGCCTCGCCGGGAGCATCCGCGCGCCGGGTGCCCGCCCGAGCATCGCGCGCCGCCAGGCGCTGGACCGGCGAGAGCGCCCCGCGCGGGGCTGTCAGAGCGCTTGAGGCGGCGGGCGCTGCCGCGGGCTGCCGCATACCGGTCGCGGCGACGCGAGCCGTGCGGGCCACGTGGCCCGCTGCGATGGCGACGGACCGCGACGCCTCCGTGCGACGGGACATCGCGGGTGCGCCCGCAGCGCTCGCGCGGAGCGCGACGCCGAGCGCCCCCGGGCGCGTCCCACGCCGAGCCGCAGCCGGGCCAGACAGATGCGGGTCGGAACGGCGCACCGCGACCACGTCGCCGCGCTCCTCGTCATGAGGGCCGAGGACGCGCGAGGCGCCGGAGGCGGCAGCGGGCGGGCGCGTGCCCGGGGATGCAGCCTGTCGCTGGACCGCGGCGCTGCCGCGTGCACTCGCCGCGGGCAGCGCCGTCGAGGCTGCCGGCGCGCGGCGCGCATCGACGGCGGCCGGGAGCGGACGGGGCGCCGCCGTCGGCACGGGCGGCATGGCCACCGGCCCGGCGGACGCCGGAGCGTTCGAGGCGCGCAGCGGCATCGCGGGAGGCTCGACGGCGCCGACGGTGGCCTCAGCGAACGCGAGCGGCATGCGGAGCCGGTCGCGCGCGGTCGCGCTCGCGGCGAGTGACCGGGAGGCGACGTCGCCGACGTTCCCTCGGCCCTCCGGCGATGCGGATGCCCGGCGGGCGGCGGCCGTCGGCCGCGGGCCAGCGGCGGGCACCTCCGAGGTGGTCGCCCGCTCGCCGGCGGTGCCGTTCGACGCCGTTTCACGGGCGACGACACCGGCCGCGCGGACGCGGCTGTCCTCTACCGACGGGTCGCGCGCCGGGTCGATCCCCGCGGACCCCGCAGACGAGCGCCGCGCTTCGGTCGCACCGGTCGGGGCGCCTGTGGAGGTTCTCGACGTCACTCGCTGCACCGGGGTCGCGACCGAGGAGGAGGTGACGTGAGCGGTCGCCAACGGCCGCGCGCGGCTCGCGCGCGGCAGCGCGTGTGCGGCGGCGCGCGCCTCGAGCATCCCGCCGGCGCCGGCGCTGAAGGCGGGCGCAGCCTCAACGCGCGCGCCCGACTCCGACAGGCGCTGCGGCGTGCCCTGGGGAGCGGACGAAGCAGCGGCTCGGAGCGAGGGTGCGGCGACGCGATAGGGCGCCCAGCGGGAGGCGAGCGCGGTGCCGGGCGCCGCGAAGGCGACGTCCGGAGCCAGACGCGCCGTCACCGTCACCCGCTCGCGGGGCGTCGTCTCCACCCCGGCGGCGGCGTCCCCGCGGGGCCGCGCGGCCAACCGGGCGAGGGCGCCACGCGACGACGCGGGACGCGCGCGCGCGGCGGCGAGGCGCTGCACGGCCGCGACGCCGGCCGCGCGCGCAGCGATCGAGGCTGCCGGCGTGCCGAGGTGCAGCGGCGCGGAGCGGGCGGCGGGCGTGTGGTCCACGCGCACGCCTCGGACGCGGGCGGCGGCGGCCGCACCCGGCTGCAGCGGTGCGCGGCCGGTGTCCGCGCACATGCGGGAGATGTGCGCGCTGCTGCGTACCCGCGCGACCA
>JBFWQJ010000058.1:0-13227 GCA_050249515.1 Dehalococcoidia bacterium
GGAGCACCACGGCACGCGCCTCGCCACGTTCTTCTACCGCCGCGCGGCGGAAGCGAACCCGGACGTCTCCGCGGAGACGTTCCGCTACCCCGGCCCTCGGCCGCAGTCGCGCGAGACGGCGCTGGTCATGCTCGCCGACGCCTCCGAGGCGGCCGTGCGGGCGGCGGGCGACCGCAGCGCGGAGCGCATCCGCGCGATCGTGGAGGGCGTCATCCGCGAGCGCATCGAGGAAGGCGAGTTCGACGAGTGCGACATTACGCTGCGCGACCTGCGCACGGTGGCGGACTCCTACGTCGGCACGCTGTCCGCGGTGTACCACCCCCGCGTGGAGTACCCGGAGCCCACGCGTCGCGAGCTGGCGACGCGCGGCAGCGGTGGCCCGCGCGGCGGCACGCGCCTGCCCACGCCGCCCCGGCCCGCGCCTCGTGGCAGCGTGATCGTGCAGCCGGGCGAGGAGGACGAGCTGATCTCGCCTCCGCTCCGCCGCCGCGCGCCCGCGACGCCGCCCGCCCGGCGCCCCGACGGGGACCGCCCCGTGATCGGTGAGGACGACGCGTAGCGTCTGAGGTTGCCGGATTGGGGGGCCTCGCCACCGCGCCTTCCCCTCCTTCTGCTCCCTCCCCCTTGATGGGGGAGGGCGGGGGTGGGGGTGACTTCCGTGGGCTCGAGGTCCGCGGAGCCGAGCCGGCGGAAGCCCTCACCCCATCCCTCTCCCGCTGCGCAGGAGAGGGGGTCGGAGGTGGGCCCTCGACGCGGACTCGTGGGCACGTGCCGAACCGGGACGCTGCCTTGCCCGCCCGTCCTGCGCAGCGTGGACGTGCCCCGGGGAGCGCGAGGGCGGAGCCCTCGCTTCTCATCCCCCTCCCCGCGCCAGGGAGGGGGCAGGGGGTGGGGCCGCCCCCGCTGTGCCTCGGGCGGTCCGAGCCGCCGATGGGCCCCCGTCCGTACCGAGGAGCGCCGGTATACTGGGGGCACTCCCCGCCTCGCGAGCCCCCGAAGGAGCCACCATGCGCGCTGCGGTCGTCGTGTTTCCCGGGACGTGGAGCGATGGCGACTGCATGTGGGCGCTGGAGCAGTGCGGCATCGAGTCGCGCCGCGTCTGGCACCGCGAGACGCACATCGAGCCGGACGAGATCGTGGTGCTGCCGGGCGGCTTCTCCTACGGCGACTACCTGCGCACGGGGGCCATCGCGCGGTTCTCGCCGATCATGCCCGCGGTGCGCGCGCACGCTGAGGCGGGCGGGCTGGTCATCGGCATCTGCAACGGCTTCCAGATCCTGTGCGAGGCGGGCCTGCTGCCGGGCGTGCTCATGCGCAACGAGTCGCTCCAGTTCCGCTGCATGGACGCCTACCTGGTCCCCGCGAACTCGACGTCCCCCTTCACGCGCAGCCTGGACTCCGGCCGCGGCTACCTGATGCCCGTCTCCCACGGCGAGGGGCGCTACTTCGCGGACGACGCCACGATCGCGATGCTGGAGGACACGGGCCGGGTCGCGTTCCGCTACGGCCACCTCGACGGCACCGTGACGCCCGACGCGAACCCGAACGGGTCGAGGAACAACATCGCGGGGATCCTGAACGAGCGCGGGAACGTGCTCGGGATGATGCCGCACCCGGAGCGCGCCTGTGAGCCGCTGCTGGGCAACACGGACGGCAACGCGATCTGGCTGTCCGTCCTCGACAGCCTCGGAGTGCGCGCCTAGCACTCGCGCTCGATCGCACACACGAGCGAGGTGCACGGGCGTACACTCGCGCCGTGCGAAGCCCTCGTCGCCGCACCCCGCCACCTTCGAGGGCAGCGCGCAGACGCAGGAGCGCGCCATGGCCGCAGACGCCACCTCGATGCCCCCGGCAGCGAGCGACTACCCCGTCCGCTACGACGTGGACTACCCGGAGGGCCCTCGGAACCGCCTGACGGTGCTGTTCCGCGTGCTGCTGCTCATCCCGATCGTGATCCTGTTCGCGATGATCGCGAGCCCCGGCGCCACGGCGGGCTGGAACGCCGGTGACGGTGGGTTCGACGCGCGCGACAACCAGCGCATCGAGCGGCAGTTCGGCGACCGCGCCTTCGACTCCGCCGGCCCGTTCGCGAACCTGCCCGAGGCGCAGCGCAACGCGATCATCGGCGTGCTCGTGGGCTTCGGGCTGCTGATGGCGCTGCTCCTCCCCGCGCTCATCGCCACCTTCGTCGGCATGAGCGCCGCCAGCGCGCCGCTCGGCTTCCCGACCGCGCTGATGCTGATCTTCCGGCGGAAGTACCCGCGGTGGTGGTTCGACTTCACGCGCGAGGTCGCGAACTTCGGCGCGCGCGTCGGCGTCTACGCCGCGCTCCAGCGCGACGAGTACCCGAGCACCGACGAGCAGCAGGGCGCGCGCCTGGAGATCGACTACCCCGACGCCGCGACGCTCAACCGCTGGCTGCCGATCATCAAGTGGTGGCTGGTCATCCCGCACTACATCGTGCTGGTGTTCCTGGTGGGCGCCCTGTTCTGGACCACGCTGATCGCATGGCTCGCGATCCTCGTGACGGGCCGGTACCCGCGCGGGCTGTTCGACTACGCGGTCGGCGTACAGCGGTGGTCGGTGCGCGTCGCCGGCTACGCGTTCTGGCTGGTGACGGACAAGTACCCGCCGTTCTCGCTGCGGTAGTGGTGAGCGAGGAGGCCGAGGTCGAGCGGCACGGGCCGCTCGATGCCGCACAGCCGTTTCTCGGTTCGGCCGGTACGCCCGTCGAAGGCGCGACTGTGCTGGACTACTGGCGCTGGGGTCACTCCAACTTCCTCAACAACACGTCGCGCGGCCGACTCGCCGAATTCCTTGTGGCGCGGGCGCTCGGCGCACCGGGCGAAGTGGCGAACGAGTGGGCTCCGTACGACCTGGTTACCCCAACCGGGGTTCGCGTGGAGGTGAAGTCGGCAGCGTACGTGCAGGACTGGGCGCCGCCGAAGAATGCTCCCCGGATCACGTTCAGGATCCGGCCAACGCGCGCGTGGCAGCATGAGACGGCGACTTACGCCGACGAGCGAAGGAGGCAGGCCGACGTCTACGTCTTCGCGCTCCTCGCTCAACAGGATCGCAGTCTGGTTGATCCGATTGACGTCTCGCAGTGGCACTTCTTCGCGATTGGTACGGCCGTGCTCGACCGCGAGTTCGGGGTCCGAAAGACGATCTCACTGAAGGATGTTGAGCGGCTGGCGCCCCGGGCCAGCATCGAGGGGCTTGAGCGGGCCGTCAGCATCGCCGCCGTCGTCGAACCGTCCCCCTGACCCTGCCCACCACCTCCGGTACACTGGGGCTTCTCCCCGTACTCGCGCCCGAGGTGACCCGCGATGGCCGTCGACCCACACGCACTCGAAGCCGTGGCGATGTCGCACGCGGAGTACGACCGCCTCGTCGACATGCTCGACCGCGAGCCGACCGAGGTGGAACTCGGCATGGCGGGCGCGCTCTGGTCGGAGCACTGCGGCTACAAGCACTCCCGGCCGCTGTTCAAGCACTTCCCCACCACCGGCGAGTACGTCCTGACCAAGACGGGCGAAGAGAATGCCGGGGCGATCGACCTGGGTGACGGCTGGGTCGCCGTCTTCAAGATGGAGTCCCACAACCACCCGAGCGCCCTCGAGCCCTACGAGGGGGCCGCGACGGGCGTGGGCGGCATCCTGCGCGACATCTTCGCGATGGGCATGCGGCCGGTCGCGCTCCTCGACTCGCTGCGCTTCGGGCCGCTGACGGACCGCAACAACCGCCGCCTGTACCAGGGCGTGATCGCCGGCATCGGCGGGTACGGCAACTGCGTCGGCGTCCCGACCGTGGGCGGCGAGGTGCAGCACGACGCCTGCTACAGCGGCAACCCGCTGGTGAACGCGATGGCCGTGGGCGTCGGGCGGCGCGAGCACATGCTCTCCGCCAGCGCGAAGGGGCCGGGCAACCCGCTCGTCCTCGTCGGTGCGGACACGGGACGCGACGGCATCCACGGCGCGACCTTCGCCTCGGTCGAGCTGGCCGAGGGCTCGGACGACCGCCGCCCCGCCGTGCAGGTGGGCAACCCGTTCATGGAGAAGCTGCTGATGGAGGCCTGCGTCGAGCTGGCCGAGCGGCACGGCGACTGGATCGAGGGTCTCCAGGACCTTGGCGCCGCCGGGCTTACCTCCAGCGCTGTCGAGGCGGCGAGCCGCGCGGGCACCGGCATCGAGATCGACGTCGCGCTCGTCCCGCGCCGCGCGCAGGGGATGACGGCGTACGAGGTGATGCTCTCGGAGTCGCAGGAGCGGATGCTGGTCATCCCGAAGCGCGAGCACCTGAACGACGTGCTCCAGCTCTTCCGGCGCTGGGAGCTGCACGCGGACGTCATCGGCCACGTCACGGACGACGGCATGGCGACCGTGCGCGACGGCGACACGGTGCACGCGCGCATCCCGATCGCCGTGCTCACCGACGCGCCGCAGTACCCGCCGGAGGGCGTGCGCCCCGCCGACCTCGACCGGTTGCAGGCGGTCGACCCGGGAGCGCAGCCCGACGTTGCCGATGCCACCGGCACGCTGCTGCGGCTGCTCGGCTCCGAGAACATCGCGAGCCGGCGCTGGATCTTCCGCCAGTACGACCACCAGGTGCAGAACAACACCGTGGTGCGCCCCGGCGGCGACGCGGCGGTGCTGCGCCTGAAGGGCAGCGCGCGCGGCTTCGCCGTCTCCACCGACTGCAACGGCCGCCTCGTCGCGCTCGACCCGCGCACCGGCGCCGCGCTCGCGGTCGCCGAGGCGGCGCGGAACGTGGTCGCGACGGGCGCGAAGCCGGCGGCGCTCACGGACTGCCTGAACTTCGGCAACCCGGAGAAGCCGGACGTCGCCTACCAGCTGGAGCAGGCGATCATCGGTCTGTCGGAGGCGGCGCGCGCGCTCGGCACCCCGGTCATCTCCGGCAACGCCTCGCTCTACAACGAGACGCCGACGGGCGCGATCTTCCCGACGCCGAGCATCGGCATGGTCGGGGTGATCGAGGACGTCACGAAGGCGCTGACCGCGGGGCTCCCCGCGGGCGCGACCGCGGTGCTGCTCGGCGGGCCGGTCGCGCAGCCCGCCTCCACGCTCGCCGGCTCCGAGTACCAGCACGTCGTCCACGACACGCTGGGCGGCATGCCCGCGATCGACCTCGACCGCGAGGCGTGCGTGCAGCGCGTCGTGCTGGACGCGCATGCGCAGGGGCTGCTCACCGCCGCGCACGACCTCGCGGACGGCGGCCTCGGCGTTGCGCTCGCGGAGATGTGCATCCTCGGCGGCACGGGCGTGGACGCCTCCGGCGTCGGCATCGAGGGCCGGCGGGACGCCGCGCTCTTCGGCGAGGCGCCCTCGCGCTTCCTCGTCGCCGTCGCGGACGACGAGGCGGCGGCGCGGCTCGTCGCGCTCGCGCTCGCCGCGGACATCGACGCCACGGTGCTGGGCATCGCGGGCGGCGACCGCATCCGCCTGGGGGCGGACGGGGGCATCGACCTGCCGCTGGAGGCCGCCCGCGCCGCGTACGACGGCGGTCTCGAGACCGCGCTGCGGGGCTAGCCCGTGCGTTGGCGCGCCTGCCGGACGCGAGTCGCCCGCGCAGCCGGGGCCGTGGGCCTCGTGCTGGCGGCAGCGCTGGGGGCGGCGTGCGCCGGATCGCAGCCGCCGGCCCCCGTGCCCAGCGGTACGGTCACGCTCATGGACGGCCGCGGCCTGTACGCCACGTACTGCGCGCGCTGCCACGGCGGTGACCTGAAGGGCACGAACCAGGGCCCGCCGTTCCTCGACGCGGTCTACGCGCGCAGCCACCACGCCGACGCCGCGTTCTTCCTCGCCGTGCGCAACGGCGTGCGCCCGCACCACTGGAACTTCGGCCCGATGCCGCCGATCGAGGGGCTGTCCGACGCGCAGATCGCGGCGATCGTCGCCGCCGTGCGCGCGGAGCAGGACGCCGTGGGCATCCGATGACCGCGCCCTCCGAGGTCGACCGCTACCTCGAGGCGCTGCCGGACGCGCAGCGCGCCGCGCTCGCGGTGGTGCGGGAGACGCTGCGCCGCCTGCTCCCCGACGCGACGGAGGTCATGAGCAACGGCCTGCCGACGCTGATCCACTACGGCCCGCTCCTCGCCTACGGCGCGCACGCCTCGAACCGTGCGCTGTGCAGCCTGCACGTCTTCCAGCCGAAGCTGCTGGCGACCATGCGCTCCGCGATCGCACCGCACACTGTCGCCGGGGGCAGCATCCACTTCGCGGCCTCCGACCCGCCGTCCGAGGCACTCCTCGGGCGCATCGCCCGCGACCGGGCGCGCGAGAACGAGGCGGCGTACGTGCGCAGCCAACAGCGGAACCAGCCGCGCCGCAGCTAGGCGGTCCCGGCGAGCGCGACCAACTCGCAACGCCGTCTCCGGCTCCTCGGACGCCTCGCAACCCGGCGCCTGCGTACGCTGGGAGACCAGCGAGGAGGTCGCCATGCCCGAGCACCACGAGCCCGACCACGTCGCGGAGGCGCGGACGACGATCCAGGCGCCCGCGGCGCAGGTGTGGGAAGCGCTGACCAACCCCACGCTGGTGAGCGCCTACTTCTTCGGCACGGAGCTGGAGACGGACTGGCGCGTCGGATCGCCCATGACCTTCCGCGGGAACTGGGAGGGGCGCCAGTACGAGGACCTGGGCACGGTGATCGCCTTCGAGCCGCCTCGCCACCTCGCGTACTCGCACTGGAGCCCGCTGTCAGGGGAGCCGGACACGCCGGAGACGCGCCATCGCCTCGACTTCGCGCTGGAGGAGCGCGACGGCGCGACGGCGGTGACGCTGCGGCAGGACCACAACCCCACGGTCGACGCCCGGCGTCACGCGGAGGAGCAGTGGGCGGGCGTCCTCGATGGCCTGCGGCAGGTCGCGGAGGGCACCGGCGCGCACACGGAGCCGCAGGTCGTGGACGGCGGCACGGACCGGGACGTCGAGCCACCCGGGGACGCCTCGGCGTGACGCGCGCGTCGGCAGGAGGTCAGAACAAACGTTTGACAGCGAAGAACGGACGTTCTATCATCGACGGTAGAGCGAGCCGCCCACGGCGGGCGGCGGCGCGAGCGAGCGGCATTGCGGCAAGCAAGGGCGAGCGCGTAACCTGTCACGTGCGGCGACTGCGACTGTGATACCCACAGCCGCGCCTCCGTGACGGCCGGCGATTGGGACAAACTCCGACAAGTTCGTCCCGGATCGCACGGACTGTGCAGTCCTTTCTTGATAACTGGCAATGCGTCGTGAGCGCTGCCCCTAATGTTAGCGGCAGTTCCGGCTCCGACACGCCGAGAGGGTCATCTGACGTGAAGGTCGTGTTCCTGGAGACCGTTGAGGGTTCGGCGTCGATGGGCGAGGTGAAAACCGTCGCTCCGGGTTACGCCCGAAATTACCTGTTGCCGCGCGGCCTGGCCGCGCCGGCGACTCCGGAGGTCCTCGCCCGTGCCGAGAGGCTGCGGGAGATCGAGGAGCAACGGCAGCGGCTCGAGGATGAGCGGGCACTTGGGCTTGTCGGCAAGCTCGAGGGTCACCCGCTCGTCATGGCTGTCCGCGTTGGAGAGCAGGGACGCCTGTACGGTTCTGTCACGAATGTTGACATCGCCCAGAAGGCTGGGGAGATTCTGGGCGAAGAACTGGACCGGCGTCGTGTACTGCTGCCCGAGGCGATCCGACACACCGGGGTGTACTCCGTGGTCCTGCGGCTGTCGCGTAGCGTTCAGCCCGCGGTCCAGGTAGTGGTTGTAGACGCTGACGCACCGGAAGGTGCGGAGGCGGCAGCCGAAGCGCTGCTCACGGCTCTCCGCGAGGAGGCCGAGGCAGCTCTCGCCGCTACCCAGGCGCGCACCGAAGGTGGCTCGTCCGAGGCTTCGGTCTCGGAGGAACGGCCCGCCGAAGGCGAGTCGGAGCCGGGCAACTCCACCGAGGACGCGGCGGCCGAGTAGGCAGCCCCGTCCGACCTGGTCGCTCATCGAAGGCCGCGAGCATCTCGCGGCCTTCGTGTTTGTGTCGGCGATCCACGCGGAGTAGCACGCGGTGCGACGTTTCACGTGACACCTCGGCGATCTGTGGACAGATCGCGCATGCATCCACAGCGCCGGTGCACAACTCCGGCACATCTGCGTGGGCAACGCGGCATCCGTAACGGAGACGCCGCCTAGCATGCGCAGACGCGCAGGTCCTCCCCGCTGCGTCGTCCGATGTTGACGTCCCATGGGATGAGGAACGCGCGTGGTACTTGGTGATCGGCCCGCGCAACTGCGACAGGACGCGCGCCCGCGGGCGGCGACCGGGCTGCCGCCGCACGACATCGCCGCCGAGGAGGCGGTGATCGCGGCGCTGCTGCTGGACGAGGACGCCTACCCGCGCGTCCTCCCGATCCTGCAGGCGGGCGACTTCTTCCGCGAGCAGAACGGCTGGATCTACGAGGCGTGCCTCGCGCTCGCCGACCGCGGCGATGCCGTCACGATCCCCACCGTCGCGCACGAGCTGGACCGCGCCGGCCGCCTGGACGCCGCCGGCGGGGAGCCGTACCTCGCGGAGATCGCCGGCAAGTACTTCACCGCCGTCGGCGTGGAGGCGCACGCGCGCATCGTCGCGCGCGACTCGCTGTACCGGCGGCTGATCGCCGCCGCGTCGCAGATCGCGCAACTGGCGTACGAGGGTGGCCCGGACGTGATCCGTGTGCTCACGCACGCGGAGGAGCTGCTGCTGGGCATCCGCAGCGCGGAGGCCGCCGGCGACTTCAAGCGGCTGCGCGACCTGCTGGACGAGTTCCTCGAGGCCCCCGCCGACGAGGACGAAGGCGAGGCGCACGATGCGGTGCGTTCCGGGTTCATGGACCTGGACGAGCTGCTGGGCGGCGGCTACAAGCGCGGCGACCTGGTGATCCTGGCGGCGCGCACCGGCGTGGGGAAGACCTCGCTGATGCTGAACTTCGCGCGCAACTGCGCGATCGGGCAGCACGGCAGCGTCGCCATGTTCTCGCTGGAGATGGGCGGCGAGACGCTGGCGATGCGCCTGCTCTCCGCCGAGGCCGACGTGGAGATGGCGCGCCTGCGCCTGGGCCGCCACACGCCGCAGGAGGAGTCCCGCGTCATGCGCGCGCACGGCCTGCTGGGCGGCGCCGCGGTCTACATCGACGACTCCGCGGCGCTCAGCGTGCCGGAGATCCGCGCGAAGTGCCGGCGGCTGCAGGCGGAGCACGGGCTGGACCTGGTGATCATCGACTACCTCCAGCTGCTGCACGGCTCCGGCCGCGCGGACACGCGGGCGAACGAGATCAGCACGATCTCGCGCGCGCTGAAGGAGCTGGCGCGCGAGCTGAACGTCCCGGTGATTGCGGGCGCGCAGCTCTCCCGCGCGGTGGAGACGCGCTCGCCGCACATCCCCATGCTCTCCGACCTGCGCGAGTCCGGGTCGATCGAGCAGGACGCGGACATCGTCATGTTCATCTACCGCGAGGACATGTACGCGACGCCCGAGGAGTGGCAGGGCCAGCACCCGGACGAGCCAGGCGGGGCGCACCCGAAGGGTCTCGCCCAGATCATCGTGGCGAAGCACCGCAACGGCCCCACGGGCACGGTGACGGTGCGCTTCGTGAACCGCACCGCCTCCTTCCAGGACCTGCTGCTGCGCCCGGAACCCGGCTTCGGAGGGTTCGACTAGTGCGCGCCGGCGACCTCGCCCGGCACGGCCTCGCCGCGCTCGACGCCGCGGGCGTCGAGGTGCACGTCGCCCCGCACCGCGCGGCCACCCCGGTCCGGCTGGAGGTCGTCGCGCCGGCTGCGGCGGACGCGGGGGAGGCGTCACCGCCGCGCGAGCGGTCGTCCGTGGACCGCGCGGCGGCGATCACGGAGATCAGACGGCGGCTGGCGGCCGCGTCGCGCCTGGCGTGGGAGCGTGCGGAGGCGCGCGCGCTGCTGCTGGAGGTCGTCCGCGCGCAGGCCGCGATCATCGAGGCGCAGCGGACGCTGGACGACCTCGACGCGATGGAGCGCGCGCTCGCGGGCGCCCCGCCCGAGGGTGCGCGGTGAGCACGCCGTTCGAGGGCTTCCGTGCGGGCGCGCGTGCCGCCACGCTGCCGGCACAGTTCTTCACGGAGGTGCTGCCGGAGGTCGAGGACGCGGACGAGCTGCGCGTGACGCTCTACGCGCTCTACGCGATCACGCGCCCCGGCCGGCCGCTGCTGGCGATGCGCGCGAGCGAGCTGGCCGCGGAGGAGCCGCTGGCGCGGCTCTTCGCGCAGCGCGGGGGTGCCGCGGCGGTGCGGCGCGGGCTGGAGGCGGCGGTCGCGCGCGGCGTGCTGCTCGGGCTCCGTCTCGACGATGCGGCGCTCGCGGACGGCGACCTGCTGTGCTTCGTCCACAACGACGGCGGCCGACGGCTGCGCGACCGCGTGGCGGCGGGGGCGGTGGAGGTGCCGGGGGCGGCGCGCGTGCTGATCGCGGAGCCGGTGGCGCGCGCCTCGCGCCCCGCGGCGGTGTATGAGCAGGAGATCGGGATGCTCACCCCGGCGGTCGCCAGCGCGATCGCGGAGGCGGAGCAGCAGTACCCGGCAGAGTGGATCGTGGACGCGCTGCGGGAGGCCTCCGCGCGGAACGCGCGCTCGTGGCGCTACGCGCAGGCGATCCTTGAACGCTGGGCGACCGAAGGACGAGACGACGATGAAGGCACTGGGCGAGATCCTCGGGGACGGACCCCGGCGAACCCCTACGAGCACCTCATCCACCGCTCTTACGAGTAGCGGCCCGGAGGCGGCGCCCGAGCGCGACCCGCGCGTGTGCCCGGTCTGTGACGGGGCACGCTTCGTGCGTGTCACCAGCGACCCGGATGACCCGCGCTTCGGCCGTCCCGTCCCCTGCGAGTGCGCCACGCGCGAGGACCCGGCGGAGCGCCGCGCGCGCCTCGTGCGGTACTCCCGCATCGGCCCGCTGGCGCGGCTGACGTTCAACACGCTGGTGAAGCGCGGGCGCACCAACGACCCGGCGCTGCAGGCACGCTACGCGGAGGCGACGGCGATCGCGGAGCGCTTCGCCTCCAACCCGGAGGGGTGGCTGGTGCTCACCGGGCCGCACGGCGCGGGCAAGACGCACATCGCCGCCGCGATCGTGAACCGCGTGATCGAGCGCGGGAACCCCGCGATGTTCCTCACCGTCGCCGACCTCCTCGACCACCTCCGCTCCTCCTACGGCGAGGATGCCGAGGTGGAGTACGACGACCTGCTGGAGCAGGTGCGGAACGCGCCGGTGCTCGTGCTCGACGACCTCGACGCCTACGCGGACACGCCGTGGGCGCGCGAGAAGTTCTTCCAGGTGGTCTCGCACCGCTTCAACGCCGCGCTGCCCACCGTCTTCACCACCGCGAAGTCCCCCGCGGACGCCGATGCACGCATCGCCGCGCGGCTCACCGACCCCGCGCTGGCGCAGGTGGTCGAGGTCGGCGGCGAGAGCGCCCCGCGCTACCTCGCCGTGGGGGCGATGACGCGCGACCGGCTGCCGGCGTTCACGTTCGAGAACTTCGACCCGGACGGGCTGAGCCTGGATGCGGGGCAGCGGGCGAGCCTGCGCGGCGCGTTCCTGAAGGCGCGCGACTGGGGCGAGTCGCCGGAGGGCTGGTTCGTGCTGATGGGCGGCACCGGCTGCGGCAAGACGCACCTGGCCGCGGCGATCGCGAACGCGCGCCTCGCCGCCGGCGACCGCGTCGCCTTCGTGAACGTCCCTGACCTGCTCGATGCGCTCCGCCCCGGCCGCGAAGGCGACGCGGTGGCGCTGCTGAACGCGATCCGCGAGGTGCCCGTGCTGATCCTCGACGACCTCGGCGCGCAGAAGAGCACGCCGTGGGCGGAGGAGAAGCTGTACCAGTTGCTGAACCACCGCCACCTGGCGCGGCTGCACACCGTGGTCACCACGAACCAGTCGCTGGGCGAGATGGAGGCGCGCATCGCCAGCCGGCTCGCGGACTCGGACGTCTCGCGCCTGCAGGAGATCACCGCGCCGGACTACCGCACGGTGGGCCGCCGCGAGTTCGTCGCGCGCCCGCCCTCGGACGAGCCGCCCCCGGCCCCGCCGCGCGGGCGCGGGCGGCGGTAGGAGGTAGGGCTATCTCGTCGTCCCGCGCAGCAAATTGACCACCAGCCCGAGGAGTTCGTTCGGGCGGCTGGTGCTGCCCTGCGCGCCGAGCTCGATCGCCCGTCGACGGTGATCCGGTGAGTCACTCCCGGTGTAGATGACGAACGGCATGCGCTGATCGTCCTTTCGAATCGCCTGGAGGAGGTCGTAGCCGGCCGTTGCCCCCTCGTCGCGCCGCATATCCGATATCACAAGGTCGTACCGATCGCGTGCGAGCGAGCGGAGCGCATCCTCGTTGGAACCGACCGTCGTGATCGACAGCCCCATTGAGCGGAGGGCGGCGGCTTCGGATGGATTGCCCTCAGGGTGGTCGTCTACCCACAGGAGCCGTCGCTTCCGGAGGTCCCGGAGCGGGTCCTCCTCGGACATCCGCCAGGCGAGCGGACCGACGAGGTCCGCGATAACGCCGAGGAGCGTGCCGATCGGATCGAGACTCACGTCGCCTCGCTCCCGTCTCCTACCGCACCAGCAGCACCGAGGTGAACGTGGGCCAGCCGGCCGGGAACCTCGCGCGGAAGTCGGCGGCGAGGAAGTCCGGGCCGCCGACGATGAAGAGCTGGAACGTGCCGCCGGCGTCCTGCACCCAGATGCCGGTCGCGCCGCTGCCGCTGGCCGCGGTGACGAGGTCGTCCACGCTGCCGCCTGTGAAGACGGACAGGGCGCGCCCCGTGCCGTCGAAGGTGGGCGGGGCGGCGAGTGTCCCCGTGCCGGAGGGGGGCGCCGTAGACGGTTCCGTCGGCGTTCCGGTCGGTGCTCCGGTTGAGGGCGGGGAGACGACGGGGGGCACGCCGGACGTCACGAAGACCACCCACGTCGAGACGAGGTTGAGCGAGGAGTTCGACGCGATCACCGTGTCCGTGCTCGGGAACTCACCCGCTCCGCGGTAGGACGTGGTGGCCAGGCCCTGCGCGTTGGTGAGCGCGGTCGTGGCCCGCGACGTGCCGGTGGAGAGGTAGCCCGTCGAGGCGGTGAACGTGATCGGCACGCCCGCGAGCGGGGCGTTCGAGGCGTTCCGAAGCGTCCCACAGAGCGTTAGCGTCACCGACCCGTCGAGCGGTGCGGCGTTCGCGGGCGCACCGGAGCAGTCGCTG
>JBFWQJ010000059.1:0-13179 GCA_050249515.1 Dehalococcoidia bacterium
ACCTGCAGGCCACGCTGCAGCCCTGGGACGTGCGCTCCAGCAACTAGCGCCCGCGCCCCCTCGGGGCGTCGCGGACACGAAACGACCCCGGCACGCCGGGGTCGTTTCACGTCTGCCCGTGCTCGAACGGTGGCGGCAGCGCCAGCGCGCGCCCGGCGACCACGAGGTACGCCTGCCGCGCGGCACGGGACACCTGCTGGTTCACCCGCCCCAGCAGGTCGCGGTAGGCGCGGCCGAGCGCGTAGGGCGGCACCAGCCCGCCGCCGACCTCGTTCGTCACGAGGATCGCGGGGCCGCTGCGGGTCGCCAGCGTGTCGAGGAGTCCGCGCAGTTCCTCGGCGAGCGCGTCCTCCAGCGCCGCGAGCGCGTCTGGCGTCGGCTCGTCCTCGCGCAACGCGAGCAGGCGGTTCGACGTCCACACCGCGAGACAGTCGAGGAGGACCGTGTCGCCGTCGTCCGCGGTACGTGCCGCCTCGGCCAGCTCGCCGCCCGCGTCGCCCACGGCCTCGACCGTCCGCCAGGTGGGGGGGCGGCGCGCGCGGTGGCGCGCGACGCGGTCGCGCATCTCGTCGTCCAGCGGCTCCAGCGTGGCGATGTACGTGACGGGGTGCGTGGTGTCGAGGGCGAGGCGCTCGGCGAAGGCGCTCTTGCCGCTGCGCGCACCGCCGGTGATCAGCGTGAGATCGCCCATGCGGCGCCTCTCCTAGAAGAGCAGCGGGGCGATCCACCCCTTGTTCGTGGCGGCGACCAGCGACATCCACACCACCACCTGCGCCACCTCGATCCCCGCGCCGAAGACGTCGCCGGTCACGCCCTCCAGCATGCGCGCGGCGGAGCCCGCGAGGATGACGGCGGCGACGCCGGCGATCAGCACGAGCACGAGCCCCGGCAGCCCGAACAGCGCGACCGCCGCGGCCGCGCCGATCAGCGTCGCCAGCGGCGCCGCCGCCGGCCAGAGCCCCTGCTGCATCGCGTGGCCCAGCCCACGAGGGCGCGCGGGGGGGAAGATCACGCCGACGGGGACGACGGTCCAGCGCGCCAGCACCGGCGCGATCAACAACGCGGAGGCGCGCACCGGCTCCGGGAGCGAGGACAGCGCCGCCCACTCCGCGAGCAGGACGAGGACGAGCGCCATCACCCCCGCCGGCCCGGTGTTGCCCTCGCTCATCACGCCGAGCCGCGCGGCGCGGTCGCCCTGCATCGCCATGCCGTCCGCCGTGTCTGCCACGCCGTCCAGGTGCAGCCCGCCCGAGGCGAGCGCGAGCAGCGCGACCAGCAGCACGGCGGTGGGGCCGGGCGGCAGCAGCTGCGAGAGGCCGCGGTCCGCGAGCACGAGCATCCCGCCGATGAGCAGCCCGGCGAGCGGGTACCACCCCAGCGCCTCCGCGAACACGCGGTCCTCGTACGTCTGCACCCGCCGCAGCCGCAGCGGCGTCAGGAACTCGCACGCGACGACCGCGCCGTTGAGGTAGCGCCCCAGCGTGCTCACGCGCCCTCCGGTTCGACCACGTCGTCGGATGCGCTCACGCCGGCCTCCGTGAACGTCGCCATCTCATCCAGCAGCCGGCAGGCGGCGACGCAGAGCGTCAGGCCGAGCGCGGCGCCCGACCCCTCGCCCAGGCGCAGGCCGAGGTCGAGCAGCGGCGCGAGCCGCAGGTGCTCCAGGATCGCGGCATGTCCCGGCTCCGGCGAGCGGTGCGAGGCGATCACGAAGTCACGCACGCCGGGGGCGACCGCCTCCGCCACCAGCACGGCGGCCCCGGAGATGACGCCGTCCATCAGCAGCGGCACGCGTGCCGCCGCCGCCCCCAGCGTCACGCCCGCCAGCACGCCCACCTCGAAGCCGCCGACGGCGGACAGCAGGTCCAGGCCGTCGTGCGGGTCGGGGCGGTGCAGCGCGAGCGCGCGCTCGACCGCCTCGACCTTCCGCTCGTAGTGCGCGTCGTCGATGCCGGTGCCCCGGCCGGTCACGGCGCGCGCGGGGCGGCCCGTGACGGCGGCGACGATCGCCGCCGCGCTCGTGGAGTTGCCGATGCCCATCTCGCCCGCGGCGATCACGTCCGCGCCGCCGGCCGCCTCGGTGCGCTCCGCGGCGACGAGGGCGATCCCCTCCGCCACGGCGCACGCCGCCAGCTCGCGCGTCATCGCGCGCTCCCGCGTCAGGTCGCGCGTCCCGGGGGCAAGGCGCAGACGGAGCAGGCGCGGGTCGTCCGGCGTCTCGCCCGCGACGCCCGCGTCCACGACGCGGACGCGCGCGCCGGCGTGGGCGGCGAGGACGTTCACCGCCGCGCCGCCCCCCAGGAAGTTCGCCACCATCTGCGCGGTGACCTCCGCCGGGTAGGCGGAGACGCCCTGCGCCGCGACGCCGTGGTCGCCCGCGGCCACCACGATCAGCCGCCGCTCCAGGCGCGGGCGCGGCTGTCCCGTGATCCCGGCGATGCGCGTGGCCAGCGCCTCGAGGCTGCCGAGCGCGCCCGGGGGCTTCGTCAGGTCGTCCTGCCGGCGGTCGGCGGCGGCGGCCGCGCGCGCGTCCGGCGCGCCGATGGCGGCGACCGTCTGGGCGATCAGCGCGGCGGGGTCGGCAACCGGCATGGAACCTCGGCAGATCGGGCGGGACCGTGGGTCGCACCGAGTGTACCCGCCCCACGGGCTGCGGTCGGCGGTACCCTCTCGCCGTGGACGGGGCGAACGACTACTACGCGCAGGCGCCGGACCTGTACGACGAGACCACACGGGGGGTCCCCGGCGACATCGAGTTCTACCGCGACCTGGCGGTCGCCTCGGGCGGGCCCGTCGTGGAGCTGGGCGTCGGCACGGGACGCATCGCGGTCCCCACCGCCCTCGCGGGGGTCGAGGTCATCGGCATCGACCGCTCGCCGGAGATGCTGGCGGTCGCGCGCCGGCGCGCGGAGGCGGCCGGGGTCGCGGCGCGGCTTCGCCTCGTCGAGGGCGATATGCGGACGTTCACCGTGCCGGAGCCGGTGCCGCTGGTGACGATCCCCTTCCGCTCCTTCCTCCACAATCTGCAGGACGCCGACCAGCGCGCCACGCTGGACGCCTGCCATCGCGCGCTTCGGCCGGGCGGCCGCCTGGCGCTCAACGTCTTCAACCCCGACCTCTCGATCATCGAGCGGTGGCAGGCGCGGTCCGCCCGGCACGAGGAGCCGTTCGACGCCGCCGGCCGCGTCGCCGCGCACCACGACTTCCAGGCGGCATCGCGCACCGTCACCTCGCGCCTGCGCTGGCGGGCGGACGGGGCGACGCGCCGGGGCACGCTCACGCTCCGCTACGTGGGGCGGGCGGAGATGGAGGCGCTGCTCGCCGCGTCCGGGTTCCGGGTGGAGGCGCTCTGGGGCGACTGCCTCGGCGCACCGTTCACGGCGGCGTCCACGGAGCTGGTGTGGGTCGCGCGGCGTAGGGAACGTTAGAACCGCGCGAGGTTGGTAAAGGATGCGTATTGAGAGCGGTTTGCAGTGCCGATACTGGGAGAAATGATGGATCGGCGAGGCTTGACAGGCTCTTAACCGCCAGTATGCTCTTGTCGTCACAATCACGAACACCACACAGATGTAATGGTGCGTGGTGGCAACGGCCAAATCTCCGTAGGGACGGGGACCGGGGGAACCAACGACTGGGGTGAATCCTCCCACGGGAGGACGGGCGACTCTGAACCAGCCCGAACCCGACAGCTAACCACGGCGGCTAACTGGGTCAGCCCTCACGGCGGGATGCCGATCGGAAGTCACATCCGTAGGAGGGTGGCCGTGCTCAACAGTGCTCCGCCAAAGAACTGCCCGCGCTGCCGCGGCCTCATGATCATCGAAGACGACTGGTACGGGAAGTTCGGTACCTGCGTCGCCTGCGGCTACGTCCACGAGAACGAGCGCTGCAACCCCGACGACCTGGTCGAGGAAGAGCGTCTGGCCGCCGGCAAGCAGCGCCGCCGCCAGCCCTCGCACGGCAAGCTCCGCCTGTAGGCCCGCGCTCGCTTCCGCGGGCCGCATCCGCCCAGCACCGCGACCGCCGCGTCCGGGACGCCCCCAACCGGGGCGTCCCGCCGCGCATTGCGCGCGCATATACTGCCGAGGTCGCACGCCCGGCTCATGCCGGTAGCAGCAGCGCGTCCCGCCCGGCGCGGTCGCGCAGATAGGGGCTCTCTCCATGTCGTTTGTCCGAGTCACGTACGTTGTCCCGCGTGAGGGCCAGACCGATCGCGTGCGCGAGCAGCTCAAGAAGCTGTCCGACTACTACGCCACCCAGCCCGGCTACATCGAGGGCTACCTGCTGGACCCGCACCCGATGGCGAACCCGCCGGCCATGGGCCGCTTCGGCGTGTGGGAGAGCGACCGCGCCGCGGAGGACGCCGCGCAGGCCGAGCACGGCATGGCGCTCCGCGCCGAGCTGCTCCGCCTGGTGCAGGAGGACAGCCACCTGGAGCTGACCTTCGAGGGCGTCCGCGACGCGCACGCCTAGTCCGCTGGAGTAGGGGACGCGACGCGTCCCGTGAGCAGAACCCCGACCTCGCGCCCGTCAGGACGCGAGGTCGAGGGTGATACGACCCGGCTTGTAGGGTGAAACTCCTACGATTCACGGGTTTCTCCTGATAGGGAGCGTGGGGCGGCGACCGTAACCTCGGCCCGTCCCCTGAGACGTATCCCTTCGAGGAGCCCCGGAATGGGTGAGGAACCGACCCAACTGCACGCACTGACCGATGCCCCCGCCTGCGTCCATCACTGGATCCTGGGTGACCCCATCGGCAACCAGATCCTCGGACACTGCAAGCGCTGCGGAGCCCGCCGCGCCTACAGCAACTCCATCGAAGGCACGGATCGGTTCGACGACTACCGCGAGATCACAGCCACCAGCGAGTACTACGCCCAGCGCGTCAGCGCCTGACGTCGGC
This sequence comes from Dehalococcoidia bacterium, assembly GCA_050249515.1. Taxonomy (GTDB): domain Bacteria; phylum Chloroflexota; class Dehalococcoidia; order UBA2979; family UBA2979; genus SHYQ01. Next base: position 4,904 of record JBFWQJ010000059.1, read on the forward strand.
ACCGCGAGTCCCGTCCCAGTCCCGTAGCCGCGCCTCGCAGCGCTGGAGGATCCGATGAACGACCGCCACTCCATGGCCCCCGTCACCCGCAACCGCCCGCCCATGCGCTCCTCGCAGCGCATCCGGCTCCTGGTCGCGGACGACCACGCGCTGCTCCGCCAGGCGCTGCGCGTGCTGCTGGAGGCGCAGGACGGCCTGGAGGTGGTGGGCGAGGCGACCAACGGCCGCGACGCCGTGGACGCCGCGGAGCGCCTGCTCCCGGACGTGGTGCTGATGGACATGGTCATGCCCGGCCTCAACGGCATTGAGGCGACGCGTCAGATCCTGAAGCGCGCCCCCAGCACCCGCGTCCTCATCCTCACCGCCTACCTGGAGGACGAGCGCCTGCTCCAGTCCCTCCGCGCCGGCGCCGCCGGCTACGTGGTGAAGAACTCCGACATGGAGGAGCTCCTCCTCGCCATCCGCTCCGTGTACCGCGGCAACACCTACTTCTCCACCTCCGTCTCCGAGGAGATCTCGGTCAACGAGGTGCTCCTGCAGGCGAAGCAGCCGGAAGGCCGCACCGGCTACGAGCTGCTCACCAACCGCGAGCGCGAGGTGCTCCAGCTGATCGCGGAGGGCCTGTCCAACCAGGCGATCGCGGACGAGCTGGTGATCTCCGTGAAGACGGTGGAGGCGCACCGCTCCCACATCATGACCAAGCTCCACGCCAAGAACCGCACGGACCTGATCCGCTACGCGATCCGTCGTGGCCTGGTCGGCCTGGAGAGCGCCGACTCCGGCGAGGAGCGCAGCGCCGTCTAGGCGCGCCTCGACAGCCCGTGATGGAGACGGCGGCCCCACGGCCGCCGTCTCCATGTCCGGGCCGACGCGAACGCCGCCGCCCGGAGACATCGCCCATGAGCCATCGATCTGGCAGGATGCTCGCGTGAGCACATCGCCGTCCGGCGCACCCCGTCCCGTCATCCTCGTCGCCGAGGACGAGGAGAGCGTGCGCCGCATGATCGGCCTGGTGCTGCGCGCGGCCGGGTACGACAGCGTGCTCTGCGCGGACGGGCTGGCGGCGGCGGAAGAGCTGGAGTCCGGCGCGGACGTGGACGCCGTCCTCATGGACCTGCGGATGCCGCGCATGGGCGGACTGGAGCTCGTCGCCCGCATCCGCCGCCATGACACGCTCCACGCGCTCCCGGTCGTCGCGATGTCCGCCTACAACGACGAGGTGCAGGAGCGCGAGGCGATCGCCGCCGGCGCCAACGCCTTCCTTGCCAAGCCCTTCACGCTCCTCGACCTCTCGCGCACGCTCGCGTCGGTGCTCGCGCTGTAGTCCGACGCCGCGGACCGATGCACGCGGGACGCGCCAGTAGCGCGCATCCCTAGGCAGCGGGATCGCCCGAAGTCAGGCCGCGATGCGGCCGGTGCGCGGGGTTTCCCGCAACCTCGGGGTCACCCCTACGCCTCCATCGGGTTCTTCCCGATACGGAGAACCCGCCCCCGGCCGAACAATGGCATCCGACCCTGCAGACGCCCTCGATCGAGGCGACCGCAGGCAAGGGGGCCGTACCGATGATCCGCGTGACGCGACTCGACCAGAGTCACCTCTACATCAACGCCGAATACATCCAGAGCGTGGAGAGCACGCCCGACACGCACATCGTGCTCGTCAATGGCCACTCCTACGTCGTCACCGAGACGGACGAGGAGATCGTGTCCCGCGTCCTGCGCTACCGCCAGGCGGTGTACGGCGGCACCACCAGCCGCCCCGCGCTGCACGTGGTGAACGAGTAGGGCGGCGTCATGGGCATCACCACCATCGCGGGATTGATCGTCGCGGCGATCGGGATCATCGGCGGGTTCGTCATTGAAGGCGGCAGCGTCATGTCGCTGTACAACCTGCCCGGTCTGATGATCGTGGTCGTCGGCACGCTGGGCGCCACGCTGGTGTCATTCCCCCTCAGCGTCATGAAGTCGATCCCCGGCTCCTACATCAAGGTCATGAAGGGCCCCTCCGGCGTGGCGCCGGCGGAGATGGCGGAGCGCCTGGTGAACATGGCGGACAAGGCCCGCCGCGAGGGCCTGCTGTCGCTCGAGGAAGAAGCACAGACCGTCGGCGATGACTTCGCCAAGAAGGGTCTGATGCTGATGATCGACGGCACGGACCCGGAGGCGCTGAAGTCCATCCTTGAGATCGAGATCGATGGCGCGGCGGCGCGCATGAAGGAAGAGGAAGAGGTCTTCCGCGCCGGCTCCGGCTTCGCCCCCACCATCGGCGTTCTGGGCGCCGTCCTCGGTCTGATCACCGTCCTCGGCAACCTGGGCGGCGACGTCGCCGCGCTGGGTCACGGCATCGCCACCGCGTTCGTCGCCACGTTCTACGGCGTCGGCTTCGCGAACGTCATCCTGCTGCCGATCGCCACGAAGCTGAAGGCGATCGCGGCGGAGGAAGGCCTGACCAAGGAGATGATCCTGGAGGGCATCCTCTCCATCCAGGCCGGCGACAACCCGCGCATCGTGCGCGAGAAGCTCCAGTCCTACCTCCCCGAGCACGAGCGCTCCGCCGCCGACGAGGACGGCGAGGGCGGCGGGCGTGAACGGGCGGCCGCATGAGCCGCAAGAAGGGCCACGCCGAGGCGCACCCGGACGAGCGGTGGGTTATCTCCTACGCCGACCTGGTCACGCTGCTCCTCGGCTTCTTCATCATCCTGTACGCCACGGCGGACGCGAACGTGGCCAAGTTCATCAAGCTCTCCACCGGGCTCTCGCAGGCCTTCAACGTCCCCGTCAAGGAGGGCGCCGTGGGCGGCAGCCTGCTGGACGGCGGCTCCGGCCTGGTGCCGTCCGGCCCGCAGGGCAAGATCGACCTGGACCTGAAGGCGATCCGTGACCTGGTGCAGAAGGAGTCCACGGGCGGCCTGGCCGGGAAGATCCTGGTCAGCAAGGATGACGACCACATCACCATCCGGCTGTCCGACAACCTGGTCTTCGCCTCCGCCAGCGCGGACATCCGCGACGACGCCAAGCCGCTGCTGAAGATCGTCGCGGACGCGCTCCGCGACAACAAGAACGAGGTCCGCGTGGAAGGCCACACGGACAACATCCCCGTGGTCACGGAGCGCTACCCGTCCAACTGGGAGCTCTCCTCCGCCCGGGCCACCTCCGTGCTGCGTTACCTCACGGAGCAGCTGGGCGTGGATGCCAGCCGCATCTCCGCAGCCGGCTACGGGCCGAACAAGCCGATCGCGAACAACCTGACGCCAGAGGGGCGCGCGCTCAACCGGCGCGCGGACGTGGTGATCCTCTACCCGCCCTCGCAGATCGCGCCGGTCAGCGTGACGCCCGCGGCCCCCGCGGTCGCACCGAAGACGACGACTTCCGGGGCCTCCACCCCGGGGAACGGAGCCGGACATTGAACAAGACCATCATCATCGCCGTCGGCGGCGTCGTCGCCGGTGTCGCGGTCGCGCTCGGCATCTTCATGTTCGTCCTCGGCGGCGACAGCAAGGCGGCCGAGGAGCCCGTGGTGCCGATCCGCGCGGAGGGGCGCCTGGGCCCGCACATCAAGCTCGCGGACCGCATCTACAACCTGCAGGCCCCGGTGGGCACCCAGGCCTACGTGAAGATGCAGGCGATCATCGAGTTCGAGACGCCGCTCGAGACGACGAAGGACTGGGCGTACGTCTTCAAGGGCTGCGTCGCCGACCTGACGCCGCGTGCCCCCGTGCGCCTCGTGTCCCTCGACCCCGTGCCCGCCGCCGCGTCCGAGGTAGACGCGACCGGTGAGTCCGTGGACCCGTGCACCGCGAAGGAGCACGAGCTGCAGGCCGAGTTCGAGCACGAGATCGGCACCGGCATCGCGCTCATCGAGGATGCCGTGCTCACCACGGTCAGCAAGCGCACCGCCGCCGACGTCAGCACGCCGGAGGGCAAGGAGGCGCTGAAGGCCGACATCAAGAAGGCGGTGGAGAAGATCATCCACCACCCGAAGGTCACGCGCGTCCTGTTCACCAACTTCATCACCCAGTAGCGCGAGCAACACCGCGCGCCTCGGCGCGCACGAGACGAGCAAGGCGGCACGCGCCGCCGATGAGAGAGCGAAGCGATGGCTGAGAACCGGGCGCTGTCACAGTGGGAGATCGACGCCCTCCTCAACCAGATCCCCGGCACCGCCGAGGACCCGGAGCACCACGCCGCCGGCCCGGCGCAGCCGGATCGCGCCTTCGCCCGCGTCATTAAGACGTACGACTTCCGCCGCCCGGACAAGTTCTCCAAGGAGCAGTGGGCCACGCTGCAGTCCATGCACGAGCACTTCGCGCGCCTCATCGGCGCCGCGTTCTCCTCGCGTCTGCGGACCCTCGTCGGCGTGCGCCTGTCGAGCATCGACCAGGGCCTGTACGAGGAGTGGCAGGCGCAGGTCCCGAACCAGACCGTCTGCTACGTGCTCTCCATGCGCCCGCTCTCCGGCAACATCGTCGTCGAGTTCACCATGGACGTGGCCGCGGAGGTCATCGACCGCCTGCTGGGCGGCACCGGCGTGCTCATCGACCGCGGCCGCGAGCTGGGCGAGGTGGAGGTCGGGCTGCTGCGCTCCTTCGGGCGGGCGATCACGCTCACGCTGCAGGAGATGTGGGGCCAGATCCAGCCCGTGGACCCGCAGGTGCAGGACCTGGGCCAGGACGCGAGCCTGATCCAGGTCGCCGCCCCGACCGACGTGGTGCTCACCGTGTTCTTCGAGGTGAACGTCGGCAACCGCCTGGGTGCGATGTCGATCTGCATCCCCTACACGGTGCTGGAGCCGATCGCCGGCCACCTCTCCGCGCAGGTGTGGATCTCCTCCGGCCTGCGCGCGCAGGTGACGGACGAGGAGCGCGCCATGATGGCGTCGCTCATCGGCCGCACCAGCATGGACCTCGCGGTGCAGCTGGGCGGCGTCTCGCTCCCCGCGCGCACGATCATCGACATGCAGGAGGGCGACACCTTCGTCCTCGACACGCGTCTCGGGAAGCCGCTGGAGATCTCCATCGGCGACCGGACGCGCTTCCGCGGGCTGCCCGGCATGGTGGGGAACCGCGTCTCGCTCCAGCTCACGGACGTGGTGCAGGAGGAGACCTACGGCTTCTTCGACCACTCCTCCGTGCACTTCAACGAATTCAGCACCCCGGCGCTTGAGCTCGCACCGCCGGCGCCCGCCGATCCCCCGGCGGGTGAGACGGACACCGAGCAGCAGTAGCGACCGGGCGTCGCCCCCACCGGGTGACGCGCAGGCGACAGGAGATCAGCCATGGCTGACGAGCAGGACGAGCAGGGCAACGCCTCCCAGGACGACATCGATGCGCTGTTCGCGGCGCACGAGGCGGCCGGGGAGTCGGCGGACGCCCCCGCGGGCGCGCCGGGCGCGATGATCAACGTCTCGCCGGACGTGGCCACGCTGCTGGGTGATCCCGCCGCGGTCGTCCTGGGCGGCCTCGCCGCTCGCGCCGCGGAGGTGCTCACGGTCGGCATCGACAGCGTCGCGGGGCAGCGCGCCGTGCTGGTGGACGCGACCCTCTCCGTCACGGACTACGCCGCCGTGGAGGCCGAGTTCGCGGCGATCGACCACATGGGCTTCGAGGTGAAGGTCGCGCTCTCGCCCAGCGAGTCGCACCTCGCCGCGGTCCTCGTGCCGCTGTCGGACCTGGGGGCGCTGCTCTCCATCGACCTCAGCACGGAGTCGCTGCAGGACGCCGACTTCGCGAAGGCGCAGACGGACGCCGTGGGCGGCTCCATGCGTCAGGTCCTGGACCTGGTCAGCCTCACGCTGTTCGCGGAGGAACTGCAGGGCGTGGAGGCGACGCTCTCCGACCTGCGCATCGGCCAGATCGAATACACCATGGGCATCCTCGGCGACGTCGCGCAGGGCGCGCCCGCCGTGCGGCTGCACCTGGCGCTGGCGCGCACGGACGGCAGCGTCATCGCCATCCAGTTGATCGTCCCGTCCACGCTGCTCATGGCGCTCGCCGAGCGCCTCGACCCGGCGGCCGGCGCCGTCGCTGCCGCGCCGGAGCCGGTCGAGGAGCCGACGCCGCTGCGCCGCCCCGTCGCCTCCGCCGCCGGTGGCCCCGGCCGCGAGGAGCCGCGCGGCTTCGGGCTCTCGGACGACCCCGGGAACGTCTCCCCGCTCCGTCCCGCCGGCACCTTCGGCGCGAACGTGGGCGACGACGTGGACGTCTTCCCCGTGCGCTTCCCGCCGCTCCCCGGCGTCTCGCAGGCCGGCGCCCAGGGGCCGCGCTCGCTCGACCTGATCATGGACGTCTCCATGCGGGTCACCGTGGAGCTGGGCCGCAGCACGATGACCGTCGAGGACGTCCTGGCGCTGGGGCCGGGCTCCGTCATCGAGTTGAACAAGCTCGCCGGTGAGCCGGTGGACATCCTCGTGAACGACCAGTTGATCGCCCGTGGCGAGGTGGTGGTCGTGGACGAGAACTTCGGCGTGCGCGTCACCGAGATCGTCTCGCCGCGCCGCCGCGCCACCGCGATGGGGAACTAACGATGACCCGAGGTCCACGCCCGCTCCACACCCGCCTCCCGCTCCGCATGGTCGCCGCGATCCTCGGTGGCCTGCTGCCGCTGCTGATCGCCGCGCCGGCGCTGGCGCAGACGGCGGTCCCGCAGCACGAGGTCGGCGGCGTCGCCGGCTACGGCGCGTGGGAGTGGATCAGCCTCTCGTTCCGTATCGGCGCGGTGCTCCTGGTGATCTGGGGCTCCGTGATCGCGATGCGCTGGTACGTGCGCCGCATGAACGGCGAGGCGAACGGCGGGCTGATGCGCGCGATGCAGATCGTGGAGACGCGCGCGCTGGGCCCCAACCGTGCGCTGCACCTGGTGCGCATCGGCGACCGCGCCGTGCTCATCGGCGCCACGCCGGAGCGCATCAACGCGCTCATGGAGATCGATGAGCCCGCGCAGCTGGAGCAGCTCTTCTCCGGCCAGCACGACACCTCGCGTCCCGTGCCCGGCCTGTTCGCCGGCCTCGCCACGCTGCCCTCGATGCTCGCGGGCGTCCGCGCCTCGCTCGCCGCGCGCACCGAGGCGCCCGCCGCGGTCACGATGAGCGCGGAGGACGCGTTCCTCGCAACCGGCGAGCCCGGCACCATGCCGGCCGCCACCGTCGCGACGCCGGCCCCGCGCCGCGCGATGAGCCCGGCGGGCTTCCTGACCGGTGCGCTCACGCGCCTGGGCCGCCGCATGCACCGCGCGCCCAAGCAGCAGGTGCTCCCGCCGGTGGAGGCCCCCGCGTCCACGCCGGCCTCGCCGATGTTCGACGAGATGACGGGCGCGCTGAACGAGGTGCCGCCGACGATCGCCGCGCTGCAGCAGGCGCTGGAGGCGCGCATCGCGCCGAAGGCCCGCAACGCCTCGCTCTTCGAGCGCACGCTGGCGGACGCGCACCGCGCGCAGGGCGGCGTCCCCGCGATGCCGGCGATGCCCGCGACGCCGATGTTCGGCGCCCCGGCCGCGCCCGCCATGCCCGCCGCGCCGTCCGCCTCGGCGGCCGGTCTGCGCGCCCGCGCCGGCTACGCGCAGGCGGCGACGGCGCCGTCCGCCGCCGACCTGGCGCGCGAGGAGCGCATCAACGAGTTGCAGCGCGCCATCGTCGCCGCGCGTCGAAACGTGGGCTAATGAAGCACCTGCGCCGGCTGCGCCCGTCACGGCGGACGCTGGCCACCGTCTCGCTGACCCTCGTCGCGCTGCTCGCGTCGACCGGCTGCGTCGCCGCCGATGGCACTGCCACCGTCCCGAACGTGGGCGGCGGCGGGCTGCCCGGCACCACGCCCTCCAGCGCGGCGACCGGCGTGCAGCTGCTCGTCCTGCTCACCACGCTGTCGCTCGCGCCGGCGCTGCTGGTCATGGTGACCTCGTTCACGCGGATCATCATCGTGCTGTCGCTGGTGCGGAACGCGATCGGGGTGCCGCAGCTGCCGCCGAACCAGGTGCTCCTCGGCATCGCGTTCCTGCTGACCGTGTTCGTCATGGCGCCCGTGTGGACCACCGTGAACCGCGAGGCGCTCCAGCCGTACCTGGCAGGGCAGATGGCGCAGAAGGACGCGATCAAGACCGCGGAGGCGCCCGTGCGCAAGTTCATGCTCGCGCAGACGCGGGAGGCCGACCTCGCGCTGTTCGTCGGGCTGTCGCAGGACACGCAGCCCGCGAGCATTGACGACGTGCCGACCTACGTGGTGATCCCCGGGTTCATCGTGAGCGAGCTGAAGACGGCGTTCCTCATGGGGTTCATCATCTTCGTC
>JBFWQJ010000060.1:0-13108 GCA_050249515.1 Dehalococcoidia bacterium
CACGCATCTCCCGTCGGGGAGTGCTGCGCGGCGGCGCCGCGGGCGCGGTCGGCCTCGCCGGCGCGGCGCTCATCGGCTGCGGTGGCGGCGGCGGCGGCGAGAGCCCGGCGGGCACGCCCGCGGGCACGGCGGCGGCCGGCACTCCGACCGCGGTCGCGGCGAGCCAGACCGCAAAGAAGGGCGGCACGCTGCGCATCGCCGGCCAGGCCACGGGCGACTTCCCGAGCCTGGACTACGACCGCACCAACGCCTCGGCGCTGGGTTCGATGACCAACCTCACCGGCGTGAAGCTCACGCAGTGGGACGAGCGCCCGGACAGCCCGGGCCCCGTGGAGAACGTCATCCCCGACCTGGCCGAGTCCTGGGAGACGCCGGACCAGGGCATCACCTGGAACTTCAAGCTCCGCAAGGGCGCGAAGAACTCCGACGGCGTGGAGGTGAAGGCCTCGGACGTCGTCTGGTCGCTGGAGCGCCAGGCCAACATCCGCAAGCCGCTGGGCCTGCTGCAGGGCAACCTGCCGGACCTGTACACGGGCCAGAAGCCGAACGCGACCGCGGTCGACGACTACACCGTGCAGCTCAAGCTGAAGGCGCCGGACGCCGACCTGCTGGCCCTCATGGGCTCGCATTGGTGGTCGGTGGAGCACAAGGAAACCATCACCAAGAAGGGCGCCGACCAGGGCAAGACCGCCCCGGGCTGGGGCGACATCACCGGCGTGGACCAGATCCGCGGCGCCGGCCCCTACTACCCCAGCGAGTACGTCCCGGCTTCCGGCTTCAAGATGAAGCGGAACCCGAACTTCTACGACAGCAACCTGGCCTACCTGGACGGCATTGACCACCCGTTCATCCTGGACCCCGCGGCGGCCGCCGCGGCGCTGCAGGCGGGCCAGCTGGACGCGTACGGGCCGCTCACGCAGTTCACGATCCAGCAGGGCCTGGAGCTGGAGAAGTCCGCCAACCTGCAGGTCGACTGGCAGCCCTGCATGGTCTGGAACCCGTGGGACTTCGACCACACGCGCGAGCCGTTCAACGACGTGCGCGTGCGCCGCGCCCTCGCGCTGGCGGTGGACCGCCCGGGCTGGATCAAGAACCTGCTCCAGGGCCGCGGCCGCAACGCCTCCATGGTCCTGCCGTGGCTGACCTTCTGGGGCCTGGACCCCGCGAAGATGGGCGACGACGGCAAGTACTTCACCGGCTACGACCCGGCGGAGGCGAAGAAGCTGCTCCAGGCCGCCGGCAAGGAGAAGTTCACCTACACGGTGCAGAACTCCAACATCGGCGCGTACACCGTGACGTACCCGTTCGTGGACCTCATGGCGTCGCAGCTGGCGCAGGTCGGCATCACCCAGAAGCAGGTGATCATCGACTACGCGGCGCACCTGACGAAGTGGGCGCCGGAGACGGACGGCGGTGTCCGCCAGGGCTTCATCGTCCGCCCGGACATCCAGTCCTACGCCTTCGCGCAGGTCGGCATGACCAACGACGCGAGCGCGAACCGGCCGATCTGGGGCGCCCTGAAGAAGGACCCGGAGTACATGGCCCTGCGCGAGGTCGCCGCGAAGCAGCGCCTCACCCAGGACCGCAACGCCCGACGCGAGCTGGTCTACGACATGCAGAAGCGCTGGGCGCGCAACGTGTTCCAGTTCTACTGGCCGGCGCCGGACTCCCCGGTCGTCTCCAGCAAGAAGGTGCACAACTTCCGTCCGCCTCCGGGCTGGAACTGGAACATCATGAAGTACGTCTGGAAGGACGCCTAACCAGCGTCCCGCCGACGAACGTCGCGATTCGTACTCAGAGGGCCCCGGCGCAATGCCGGGGCCCTCTCTTTGTCACGCTTCCGCCGCTCCCTGCCCCGAGAGCGCGATGCCCCTCGACCTAGTCTCGGGGTGTGGCAGTGGCGGGATGGGCAGGCCGCCCGCCCCGCCCGGGGGAGGGAACCCATGACAGCGCAGACCAACTACTGGACCAGGAACACCAACCGGCTCTCGCGCCGCGGCCTCATCCGTGGCGCCGCCGTCGGCGTCACGGGCCTCGCCGGCGCGGCGCTCATCGGCTGCGGCGGCGACGGGGGCGCCGACGCCACGCCCGGCGCCGGGACGCCCGTCACCGGCAACCCACGAGGCGGCACGGCGACGGGCACGGGGACCGCGACCAGCGGGCCCGCGCGCCGGGGCGGCAGCATGCGCGTCGCCGGACAGCTCGCCGGCGACGTGCCCAGCCTCGACTACGACCGCACCAACGCGTCCGCCATGGGCTCCGTGACCAACCTCGCGGGCATCAAGCTCACCCAGTGGGACGAGCGGCCGGACACCAACAACCCCGTGGAGGACGTCCTGCCCGACCTCGCGGAATCGTGGGAGACGCCGGACGAGGGACTCACGTGGAACTTCAAGCTCCGCCGGGGCGCGCAGACCTCGGACGGGCTGGAGGCAAAGGCGAGCGACGTCGTCTGGAGCTTCGAGCGCAACGCCGTGATGCGGACGCCGCGCGGCCTGCTGGCGACCAACCTGCCCGACATGTACACGGACAAGAAGCCGAACGCCACCGCGGTGGATGACTACACCGTGCAGGTGAAGCTGAAGGCCCCGGACGCCGACTTCCTGCCGCTCATGGGCTCCCACTGGTGGACGGTGGAGCACAAGAGCGTGATCACCAGGGACGGCGGCGCGGCCGGAAAGACGGCGGAGGGCTACGGCGACATCACCGGCGTCGACCAGATCCGCGGCGCCGGCCCGTACTACCCCACGGAGTACGTCCCGGCCTCCGGCTTCAAGTGGCGTCGCAACCCGAACTACTGGGACCAGGACATCGCCTACCTGGACACGATCGACCACCCGTTCGTCCTCGACCCCGCGGCCGCGACCGCGGCGCTGCAGGCGGGGCAGCTGGATGCGTTCGGGCCGCTGATCGCGCTGACCACGCAGCAGGGGCTGGACCTGGAGAAGTCGCAGAGCCTGCAGGTGCGGTGGAACCCGGGCATGGCGTGGAACCCGTGGATCTTCGACATGACGCAGCCGCCGTTCAACGACGTGCGCGTGCGGCGCGCGCTGGCGCTGTCCGTGGACCGCAAGGCGTGGATCGACAACCTCTACAGCGGCCGCGGCCGTAGCCGCGTCATGGTGCTCCCGTGGCTCACCTACTGGGCGCTCGACCCCGCGCAGATGGGCGAGGACGGCCACTACGTCAACACGTTCGACGTGAACGAGGCGAAGCAGCTCCTGCAGGCCGCCGGCGCGGAGAACGTCCAGTACAACGTGCAGGCCGCGAACATCGGCTCCTACACGATCACCTACCCGTACATCGACCTGATGGCGTCCATGGTGGCGCAGTCCGGCATGCGCCAGCAGGTGCAGATCGTGGACTACGCGGCGCACATGGGCGGGCAGACGTTCCCCGACCGCGGGATCTACCAGAGCTGGATCGTGCGCCCGGACATCCAGTCCTACGCCTACGCGCAGGTCGGCCTCGGCGGCGGCACCGTGGGCGGGCGGGACGTCTGGAACGAGCTGGCGAAGCAGGACGAGCAGTACGTCGCCTTCCGCGAGGTGGCGGAGCGCCAGCGGCTGGTGCAGGACCGGAACGAGCGTCGGGAGCTCGTCTACGACATGCAGAAGCGCATGGCGAACAACGTCTGGGACTTCTACTGGCCGGTCGCGGACAGCGCGGTGGTCTCCAACCGGAACATCCACAACTGGAATCCGGTTCCGGGGTGGAACAACGCCGGGTGGAAGTACGTCTGGCGGGAGGCGTAACCGTCGTACACCGGCCACCACGTATGAAATGAATGGAAGGGGCCCGGCGATCTGCCGGGCCCCAGTGTTTCTCTGGCCTTCCGGGTGATCCCCATAACGCGCCGCACACCATATGATTGATATGCGGCTCTGCCGCAACCAGAGGGTACGGAGGGAACACGAGTGACTGAATCTAGGTACTGGGCGCGCACCGCGGTGTCGCGGCGCTCCCTGATCCGCGGTGGCGCGGTCGGTGCGGCCGGCCTCGCCGGCGCGGCGCTGATCGGCTGCGGCGGTGGTAGCGGCGAAAGCGGCGCCTCCAAGGCCGTGGCGACCGGCACGGCCGCCACGGGCACGCCCACGGCCGTCGCGCAGAAGCAGACGGCGAAGAAGGGCGGCACGCTCCGCATCTCCGGTCAGTTGACCGGTGACGTGCCGGGCCTGGACTACGACCGCACGGGCGGCTCCGCCATGGGTTCGATCTCGAACCTCACCGGCGTGAAGCTCACCCAGTGGGACGAGCGCCCCGACAGCCCCGGCCCCGTCGAGAACGTCATCCCCGACCTCGCCGAGTCGTGGGAGACGCCGGACAAGGGCATCACCTGGAACTTCAAGCTCAAGAAGGGCGTGAAGACGTCCGACGGGCTCGAGGTGAAGGCGTCGGACGTCGTCTGGACGCTCGACCGCCAGGCCGCCATCCGCACGCCCACGGGCTACCTGCAGACCAACCTGCGGGACATGTACACGGGCAAGAAGCCGAACGCCACGGCGGTCGACGACTACACCCTGCAGATCAAGCTCAACAACCCGGACGCTGACTTCCTGGCGCTCATGGGCTCCCACTGGTGGGCCGTGGAGCACAAGGAGGTCATCACCAAGAAGGGCGCCGACGAGGGCAAGACCGCTCCCGGCTACGGCGACATCAAGGGCGTTGACCAGATCCGCGGCGGTGGCCCCTACTACCCCACGGAGTACGTCCCGGCCTCCGGCTTCAAGCTGAAGCGGAACCCGAACTTCTACGACAAGGACCTGGCGCACCTGGACGGGATCGACCACCCGTTCATCCTCGACCCGGCGGCCGCTGCGGCGGCGCTGCAGGCGGGGCAGCTGGACGCCTTCGGTCCGTTGACGCAGTTCTCCACGCAGCAGGGCCTGGAGCTCCAGAAGTCCGACCAGCTGCAGGTGGACTGGCAGCCCTGCATGGTCTGGAACCCGTGGATCTTCGACATGACGCAGGCGCCGTTCAACGACGTCCGCGTCCGCTCCGCGCTCGCGCGGGCCGTGGACCGCGAGGCCTGGGTCAAGAACCTGTACGGCGGCCGCGGCCGCAACGGCACCATGGTCCTCCCGTGGCTCACCTACTGGTCGCTGGACCCCGCGAAGATGGGCGCTGACGCCGACCCGTCCTTCAAGTACGACCCGGCGGAGTCGAAGAAGCTCCTGCAGGCCGCCGGCCTGGAGAAGTTCTCCTTCAACCTCCAGACGTCGAACATCGGCGCCTACACCGTGACGTACCCCTTCGCCGACCTGATGAAGTCGATGCTCGCGAACGTGGGCATCACGCAGGAGACGAAGATCGTCGACTACGCGGCGCACCTGCGGAACACGGACACGGCGAAGAAGGGCATCTACCAGTCCTTCATCGTCCGCCCGGACATCCAGTCCTACGCGTTCGCGCAGGTGGGTGGCGGCGGGGCGCTCGTCGGGTCCAGCATGGACTCCTACGGCGCGCTCAAGAAGAACGACAAGGAGTACGTGGCCTTCCAGGAGGTCATGGAGAAGCAGCGTCTCGTCCTCGACCGCGAGGCGCGCCGCGAGATGATCTACGACATGCAGAAGCGCTGGGCGAAGAACGTCTGGAACTTCTACTGGCCGGCCCCGGACTCCCCGATCGTCTCCAACAAGAAGGTCCACAACTTCCGTCCGCCTCCGGGCTGGAACTGGAACATCATGAAGTACGTCTGGAAGGACGCCTAACCAGCGCGCCCACCACGGGCAACCTGAACGCGAGGCGCCGAGGAAACTCGGCGCCTCGCTGGTTCCCGGCACGCGACCTCTTTGCGACGCGATCGCGGCGCACCCACCCCGGCCACGCGATGCGGCGACGAACGCCGGAGCCGGCGGTGTGGTTATCCTGAGGGGAGCCGCAGACGGGGCCCGCCGGCCGAGGACGTGCTCCCACCGGAGGACGATTCGCACATGACGACCCGTGCCCCGATCCGGCGCACGCGACCGCGCGCCCTCGTGCGGGCCCGCCTCGCTGTCGCGCTCGCCGTCGCGCTCGCCGGCGCGGCGCTCCTCGGCCCGGCCACGGGGGGCCAGGCGGCCGATGCGCCGGCGCACGCACGCGACATCACCACCACCACCGCGCCGGCGTACGGGCTGCAGGGCTTCCGCTGGGACCGAGACGTAGTCACCGTCTACTCCAACTGGGAGGGCGGCGTCTGCGTCGTCTCCGGGCAGGACGTGACCAGCGGCGCGCCCACGATCCCGGAGGACGTGCTCAACGCGACGCTGCTCGCCTCGATCACGGAGATCAACGAACGGGCCCGCGGCGGCATCACGCTCCAGTACGCCGGCCCCACCACGCGGCGCGAGCTCTGCAGCACCACCACCACGAGGCCGATCGTGATCGGCTTCGGCTCCATCTCCTCCACCGGGCAGGCGATGAGCTTCGCCCGCCCGGTCTTCGGCGCGCCCTTCGCCAGCTACGAGGCGGCCCGCGTGTTCCTGAGCATCCGCCAGAACTTCCGCTGCAACGACGCCCCCGAATACCGCGACCTGCAGCACACGATGACGCACGAACTGCTGCACGCGGTCGGACTGGACCACTCGAACGTGGCGGACTCGCTGATGCGCCCCGCGTACGTGGTCTGCCGGTCGGGCTACACGATGCAGGCAGATGATGTCGCCGGCCTGCACGCGCTCTACCCGCCCACGGAGCCGGCCTCCTCCGGCACACCGGCGGCGACGGCCACCGCGGCACCGCAGCCCACCACCGGCGCCGGCGCCTTCGCGCAGCCGGTGCGCTTCTCGCCCACCGGCGTGGCGTTCACCGTCTTCCCCGGCGGCGACGTGGAGGCGCTGGAGCTCGCGGCGCAGGCCGCCGGCGCCTCCGGCGTGTGGGTGCAGGACGCGGGTGGACGCTTCCGCCTGCTGGTCGTGAACGGCCCCAACTTCCTCCGCCGGCAGTTCGACGCCGCCTTCCCGGGCGGCGTGCCCGGCAGTCACGCCGTCACGCTCGTGCGCTGACCTCCGCCCCCTCGCGGGCGCGAGGATTTGCGATGCGGTTGTGGCGGACAGGCCCGGGCACCGTGGCTGATGCTGGCCGGGTGAACCTGCTGGACATCCTCATCGTCTGCATCGTGGCGTCCGCGGTGACGTTCGGCTTCCACCGCGGGTTGTGGCTGACCGCGTTCGAGTACGCCGGGCTGGTGCTCGGCGTCTCCGGCGGCGCGGTCCTCGCGCCTGCTGTGCTCGATCGGCTCGGCGTGGACGCCGTGCCGTTGCGCATCCTCGTCGTGCTCGGCGTGGTCGGTGCGGGCGCGCTCGTCGGCAGCACGATCACGCACGAGCTGGGCGCTCCGCTCCGCCGCTCCGCGCGCCGCCTGCGCGCGATCGCGGTCATCGATGGCGTCGGGGGCGCGCTCCTGACGACGATCGCCACGCTGGCCACCGTCTGGTACGCGGGGCTCATGCTCAGTCGCGGACCGAGCGAGGCGCTGGCGCGCGAGATCCAGGACTCCGCGATCCTCCGCCAGATCGACGACCGCGTGCCGCGCCCGCCGACCGCCCTCGCGACGCTCCAGGAGCGGCTCTCCACGCAGGTCTTCCCGCAGGTGTTCATTGGCCTCGAGCCGCGCCTGCCCACGCGGGAGGAGCCGGACGCCGCGGCGATCGACACGCCGGGCGTGCACAGCGCCGCCGTGTCCACGTTGCGGGTGGAGGCGCCGGGGTGCGGCGGTGTGCAGCTCGGCAGCGGCTTCGTGGTCGGGCCGGAGCGCGTGCTCACCAACGCCCACGTGGTCAGCGGCACGCGCGCCGTGCGCGTGAGCAGCACGGGCTCCTCCGTCCCCCGCGACGGACAGGTGCTGGTGCTCGACCCCTCGCGCGATGTCGCCGTGATCCTCGTGCCCGGGCTGGCGAGCGAGCCGCTGCTCCCCGCCCCCTCCGAGCGCGGCGCGCAGGTCGCGATCATCGGCTACCCCGGTGGCGGCCCGCGGGAGGTCTCCGCCGCCGTGCTCAACGGTGACATGACCGCGCGCGGCCGCGACATCTACGACGGCGAGCCCGTCTCGCGCGAGATCTGGGTGGTGGAGGGCCGCGCGCGGCCGGGCAACTCCGGCGGCCCGATCGTGGACGCGGAGGGCCGCTACCTGGGCGTGGTCTTCGCGGAATCCGTCAGCGCCCCCGACCAGGCCTTCGCCCTCACCGCCGAGGAGGTCGCCCCCGTGGTGGAACAGGCGCGGACGCTCACGCAGGGCCTGGACACGCGCACCTTCCCCTGCACGTCCTAGCGGCCGGTTGCCGCCGCTGCCGGATCGCTCGATGCTGCTCGCGCGGCGCGAGACATCCTCGGCCGTCCCGCATCGAGAAGCGCCCGGGCGCCCGCCCGGCACAGCGACCGGCCCGTGCGCCGGGGAGGAGATGGCAGATGGATTCCGCGACGCAGCAGTGGTTCGACACCGGCCTGCAGATCCGCAAGGACGTGCTGGGCGAGGCCTACGTGGACCGGGCGCTGCAGGGCGCGACCGACTTCGACATGCCGTTCCAGGAGTTCATGACCGCCACGTGCTGGGGCATGACCTGGGGCCGCGAGGGGCTGACGCGGAAGCAGCGCAGCCTGAACAACCTGTGCATCCTCGCCGCGCTCAACCGCTCCACGGAGTTCGCGACGCACTTCCGCGCCGCCATTGGCAACGGCTGCTCGATGGACGAGCTGCGCGAGACGCTGATCCAGATCGCGACCTACGCCGGCGTCCCCGCGGGCGTGGAGGCATTCCGCATCGCGAAGCAGGTGATCGCCGACCTGGAGGCGCAGCAGAAGTAGGCGGCGCGACCGCCGCGCGCGGGCCGGAGTCCCACCCGATCCGGCCCGAACGTCCCCTGTGACCCGCCCCGGTTCATGCGACCATGAGCCGGGGCGGACGGGCCGCTCCGACCACGACCCACGCGAGGAAGCGAGCCGCCATGTCCCACCCCGCCGTGCTCCAGACGTTCGAGGCCGACGGCCGCACGATCAGCATCCAGTACATGACCCCGGAGGACGGCCCCGCCCTGCTGGAGTTCGCCCGCTCCGTGCCGCGGCACGACCTGCTCTTCCTCCGCACGGACATCACCACGGTGGAGGGCGTCAACGAGTGGGTGGACGCGGTGCTGCAGGGCCAGATGGGCGTCATCCTCGCCTACGACGGGGGCACGCTTGCCGGGTTCTCCGCGGTGAACCGCAACCCCACGTCGTGGGCGCGACACATCGCGGAGCTCGCGGTCATCGTCGGCCCGCAGGCGCGGCACCACGGCTTCGGCCTGCGCCTCACGGAGGAGGCGTTCCGCGCCGCCGAGGACCTGGCGGTGATGCGCATGATCGCGCGCATGACGCTGGACCAGGCCGCCGCGATCGAGTTGTTCCGCGGCCTCGGCTTCGTGCCGATGGCGATCCTGCCGGACCAGGTGGTCGACCAGGACGGCAAGCGCTTCGACCTGCTGATGATGCACCAGGACGTGGAGCGCTTCCCCGAGACGCTGAAGCTGCTCGACGAGAACTAGCACCGCGCCGGCGCCCCTCGGCAGCCCCCATACGACGAGGGGCGTGACCCTGCGGTCACGCCCCTCGTTCGCGTCACCCGAGGTGCACTAGCAGCGCGCGAAGATCGGCGTCCCGGCGGGGATGCCGCCCGCGAAGAGCTTGTTCCAGGCGGCGTTCACCGCCGGGATCGGTACGGACGGGACGTAGCCGACCCACTCGCCGGTGGACGTCGTGGTCCAGTACGCGGCGTTGGCCGTCTGGCAGCCCGCGGCCGCGACCAGCTGGTCGTTCGTGCCGCCACCGAAGACGAACAGCCCGCCGCCCGAGGGCACGGGCGAGCTCGCCCCACCGGCGCCCGGCGTCGGGGTGGTGGTGCCGCCGCTGCTCGTGCCGCCGTACGTGAACGCGCTCGGCAGCGAGGCGGACGTGCCGTCCGGGTTCGTCACCGTCACGGTGACGCTGCCCGTGCCCGTGACCGCCGGCGTCGACGCCGCGATCTGCGAGGACGACAGCACGGTGCCGGTGACGTTGATGCCGCTGATCGTGACCGTCGCGCCCGTCTGGAAGCCCGCGCCGTTGATCAGGATCGAGGTGCCACCGGCCGACGGACCGCTGGAAGGCGAGACGCCGCTGATGCTGATCGGGCCTGAGGTCGTCGTCGAGCCGGTGCTTGTCGAGTAGGTGAAGGCGTTGGCCAGGCCGGTGATCGCGCCGCCCGGGTTGGTGACCAGCACCGTGGCCGCGCCCGTCGGGCCCGGCGGGGTGGTCACGACGATCTGCGCCGAGCCCACGGACACCACGCTCGCCGGCGCCCCGCCGATGCTCACGGTGGCGCCGGTGGTGAACCCGGAGCCGTTCAGCGTGAGCGTCGTGCCGCCCGTGGTCGCGCCCGTGGTCGGGGTGACGGAGGTGAGGCTGGGGAAGCTCGTCGGCTGCGCCACCGTCGCGGCGTACGTGAAGCCGTTGGTGAGGCCGCCGACGGCGCCGGTCGCGCCGGAGACGAGCACCGTCACCGCGCCGCTGCTGGTGCCCGCCGGGACGGTCGCCGAGATCTGGTTGCCGCTGAGCACGGTGACATTGGTCGCCGCCGCCCCACCGAACGTCACCGTCGCCGGCGAGGTAAACCCGGAGCCGGTGATGGTCACCGCGGTGCCGGCCGGCCCGGAGGCCGGGGACACGGCGGTCACCGTCGGCTGGCCGGGGATCGTCGTGGTCGTGCCGCCGCCGCTGTAGGAGACGGCGGGGAACGAACCGGCCGAGCCGTCCGGGTTGCTTACCAGCAGGTTCACGGTGCCCGCCGGGCCGGAGGGCGCCGTCGCCGTGATCAGCGTGGAGGTGATGACGTTCACGTTGGTCGCGGGGTAGCCGCCCACCGTGACCGTCGCCCCCGCCTGGAACCCCGTACCGAGAATCGTGAGCCCGGTGCCGCCGCTCACCGTCGCCGGGGCGATCGAGGTCACGGTGACGGAGGACACGGTCGGTGCGTTGCTGCTGCTGGTGTACGTGAAGCTCGTCGGGGCGGTGGCGGACTGGCCGTTCGGGTTCACGACCATGACGGAGACGGTGCCGGAGCCGGCCGGGACGGAGGCCATCAGGTAGCCGGCCGTCACCCACACCACGCTGCTCGACTGGACGCTGCCGAAGAAGACGATCGCCTCCTGGTCGAAGGCGGTGCCGGTCACGTGGACGACCTGTCCATTCGCGCCGCTGCCGGGGTTGATGCCCGCGACCCACAGCGCCTGCGAGGGGTTCGTGGTGCTGCCCGTGGTGTAGGAGAACCCGGAGGCGGTGGCGGATTGCCCGTCCGTGTTGATCACGGAGATCTGCACGGGGCCCAGGTTGCCCGGCGGCGTGACCGCCGTGAGCTGCGTGGAGGAGGTCACCGAGACCGTGGGCGACAGCACGCCGCCGATCGCGACGTACGCCCCGGTCTGGAAGTTCCCCCCGTAGACCGTGATCACCGTCCCGCCCGAGGGCGACCCGGTGGCCGGGGTGATCGAGGAGATGAAGGGCGGGTTGGCGGCGTAGGCGTGCTCCCGTGGGACCGCGAGGAACGCGGTGACGACGAGCAGCAGCCCGAGCGTGATCAGTCGCTTGCGCATGGCGCCAACCCTCCGCTGACCCTGCAATTGGGTAGTAGCGTACCTCCTTTAGCAATATTTGGTAAAGCACCACGTCAAGAGGGCACGGAGAGGCCTTCCGGGCGCCCCGGCGGGGGACGGCGCGGGCGATCGGAACGCTAGGAGCGGCCGGGCAGCCGCGAGGCGAGGTACTCCGCGACGTGCATGACGCGCACGGGCGCCTCGGCGGCGTGGACGCCGCCGCGCAGGTGCAGCACGCACCCGGGGTTGTCGGTCACGAGGATCGGCGCGGCGCTGTCGAGGACGTTCCCGAGCTTCCGCGCGAGGATGCCCTGCGAGATCTCCGGGGCCCGCACGGAGGTGGAGCCGCCGAAGCCGCAGCACACCTCCGCCTCGTACAGCGGGACCGCCTCGACCCCCGCGACGTCGCGGAGCAGCCGTTCGAGGCGGTCACCGGCGTTCAGCATGTTCGAGCCCTGGCAGAAGCGATGCACGGCCACCGCCTCGCCCGGCCCGCCGCCGGCCAGCGCACCGACGGGCAGCCGCCCCGGCCCGGCGAGGTAGCCGACCACGTCGTACACGCGGCCCTTCATCACCCGGGCGCGCATCTGCCACCCCGGCTCGCCCGCGAACAGCGTCTCGTACTCGTGCAGCATCGCGACGACGCACGAGGGCGCCGGCGTGACGATGTCGTCGTTGCCCTCCAGCGCCGCGATCGTCGCCTTCGCCATGCGGCGCGCGCTGTCGCGGTCGCCGCCGTCGAAGGCGGGGAGGCCGCAGCAGTGCTGCCCCTCCGGGATGCGCACGTCCGCGCCGGCCGCGCGCAGCACCTCGATCGCCGCAAGCGGGATCTCGGGCGCGACACGGTCGCCGATGCACTGGAGGAAGAATGCGATGCGACGGCCCGTGAGCGGCGCGCCGGGGATCGTCGGCGGCGCGGGCGCAGCCTTCACCTGCGCGCGTGCCGGGGTCGTGGCGGGGGCGGGCGGCGTGCGCCAGCCGAGGTAGCGCCGCGCCGTCGCCGTGCGCGCCAGGAACGCCGGCAGCCGCACGAAGCGCGCATCGTGTGGGTCGCGCAGCCGCGACGCGACGAGGCCCGCGACGCGCGTCCCCAGCGCGAAGAGCGTGCGCGAGGCGTACGCGCGCATCGCCAGCTTCGCCGCGAGGCGACGCCAGCCGCCGGTGGACGGCGCGCGCTCCGCGACGAGCGTGCGCACCTCGAGGATCTGCTGGGGCAGCGGGATCGTGACGGGGCACACGGTGGCGCAGGCGCCGCACGAGACGCACAGCGACTGCGGCCCCGCGGCCGCGTCCAGCCCGTGGTGGAACGCCGTCGTGACGAGGCCGATCGGCCCCGTGTAGACGTGCCCGAACGCGTGCCCGCCGACCACCTGGTACGCCGGGCAGACGTTGGCGCACGCGCCGCAGCGGATGCAGCGCAGCGCGTCCTCGAGGCCCGGCTGCACGGCCATCAACCGCCGGCCGTTGTCGATGAGGATGACGTGCAGTTCGTGCCCCGGCGCGGGGGCGGAGATGAACGTGGTGTA
>JBFWQJ010000061.1:0-13059 GCA_050249515.1 Dehalococcoidia bacterium
TTGTGATTCCTGAAATATCCGTGATATACCTCGCGCGGGCGGGGCGCACCTTGGGAGGCCCACCACCATGCCCACCAGTCCCTACGGCAGCGAGGTCCGCCTCCTGCTACGCAGCGCCCTGCTGCTGTTCACCTTCACCGTCGTCGTCGGCATCCTGAACGGCGTCGACCTGGTCGAGTTCGACCGCAAGTTCCTGCTCACGCACGTCCACGCCGGTACGCTGGGCTGGATCACGATCAGCGTGGTCGCGGCGACGCTCTGGCTGTTCGCGCTGGGCGACCCCGCCCCGCAGGGCCGCTCCCTGCCGTCGATGCTCGCGCTGTTCACCGCCGTCGCCATCGCCGGCTACGCGGTGGCGTTCCTCACCACCTTCGGCGTGCTGCGCCCGATCGTCGGCGGGTTCACGCTGTTCGCGATCCTCGGCGCCTGGGTGTGGGCGCTGCGGCAGACGCCCGGGCGTACGCTCAGCGTCCCGCACGTCGGCATCCTCGCTGCACTGACGATGTCCGTCGTCGGCGCGGTGCTCGGCGTGCTGCTCGGCTATCGCATCTCGAACGGCAGCGAGCTGGTCCCCGCGACCGCCGCCGAGGCGCACCCCGCCGCGATGGTCGTCGGCTTCCTCGTGCCGGTCGGCATGGCGTTCATCGAGTGGGTGCTCGACCCGGCATCGGTGACGCGACGCGCGACGCTGGCGGGCTGGCTCCAGATCGGGCTGCCGTTCACCGGCGGCGTGACTGCGATGGTCGGCCTCCTGCTCAGCATCCCGCCGCTGATCACCCTCGGCCTGCCCTTCGAGTTCATCGGCCTCGGCATCCTCGTGTACCGCCTCCGCGGCCCGTTGGCCGCGGCGCTGAACCCGATGGTGGTCGGCCCGAGGCGGTACGGCCCGGTGGCGCTGGTGTTCCTCTTCGTGAACATCGGCATCCTGACGTACCTGGTCGTGAACTACTTCTCGCAGGAGCTGCCGCCGCCGCTCCACGTGCTGCTGGCCATGGACCACGCGATCTTCATCGGCGTGATGACCAACTGCATCTTCGCGGTCGTGATGCTGTTCCGCCGCGAGGTGACGCCGATGGTCGACCAGGTCGTCTTCTACGGCCTGAACCTCGGGCTGATCGCGTTCCTCGCCGGGCTGCTGCTGGACTCGTCGCCGCTGAAGCACGCCGGCACGCCGGTGCTAGGCATCGCGCTCCTCGTCGGCATCGCCGGCAACTTCATGGCGCTCGGCGGCGGCGTGGAGGCGCCCGCCGAACGCGAGACGGCGATGCGCTAGCCGCGCACGCGGTCGCAGACAGCAAGAAGGGGCGCCGGGAAGCGCCCCTTCTCTGTTGGGGGTCTCGTCCGGGCCTCAGACGCCGGCCGGTCGAGGCAGCATCTTCAGCGCCTCCTCCACCAGCTCGTTCGGGTACTCGTAGTCCTCCAGCTCGCCGTTGAAGTACTGGTCGTACGCGCCCAGATCCAGGAAGCCGTGGCCGGAGAGGTTGAACAGGATCACGCGCTGCTCGCCCTTCGCCTTCGCGTCCAGCGCCTCGTCGATCGCGGAGCGGATCGCGTGCGAGGACTCCGGCGCCGGGACGATGCCCTCGGTCCGCGCGAACGTGGTCGCGGCCTCGAAGACACCGGTCTGCAGGTGCGCGACCGCCTCGATGTGCCCCTCGCGGTGAAGCTGGCTGATCAGCGGCGCCATGCCGTGGTAGCGCAGCCCGCCCGCGTGGATCGCGGGCGGCATGAACGAGTGGCCCAGCGTGTCCATCTTCACCAGCGGCGTCAGTCCCACTGTGTCGCCGAAGTCGTAGGCGTAGATGCCCTTCGTCAGCGTGGGGCACGCCGCCGGCTCCGCCGCGACGAAGCGCATGTTCGACTTCCCCTGCAGGCGCGCCTGCATGAACGGGAACGCGATGCCCGCGAAGTTCGACCCGCCGCCCACACAGCCGATAACGACGTCCGGCTCCTCGCCGGCCATCTCCATCTGCAGCATCGCCTCCTGGCCGATCACGGTCTGGTGCAGCAGCACGTGGTTCAGCACCGAGCCCAGCGAGTACTTCGTGTCGGCGCGCGTCGCGGCATCCTCGACAGCCTCGGAGATCGCGATGCCGAGCGAGCCGCTGGAGAGCGGGTCCGCCTCCAGCACGCTGCGCCCGGCGTTCGTCCCGGTCGTCGGGCTGGGCACCACCTCGGCGCCGTAGAGGTGCATCAGCGCCTTGCGGTACGGCTTCTGCTGGAAGGAGACCTTCACCATGTACACCTTCAGCTCGATGCCGAACATGCTGCAGGCGTAGGAAAGCGCGGAACCCCACTGCCCCGCGCCGGTCTCCGTGGTGATGCGCGTCACGCCCTCCTGCTTGTTGTAGTAGGCCTGTGCGACGGCGGTGTTGATCTTGTGCGAGCCGATGGGCGAGGCGCCCTCGTACTTGTAGTAGATGTGCGCTGGCGTCCCCAGCGCGCGCTCCAGGCGGTGCGCCCGCACGAGCGGCGTGGCGCGGTACGTGCGGTACACATCCAGCACCGGCTGCGGGATGTCGATCCACCGCTCCGCCGACACCTCCTGCTGGATCACGGCCATGGGGAACAGCGGCGCGAGGTCGTCCGGCCCGATCGGCTGGCCCGTCCCCGGGTGCAGCGGCGGCGACGGCGGGTTCTGGAGGTCGGCCGCGATGTTGTACCAGCGCGTCGGCACCTGGGATTCGTCCAGCAGGAACTGGTTGCGGTCGGTCATCGGGTCGTCTCCTCGGCGGTGGCCGCCTGGTCATGGTCATCGTCGTGGTCATGGAGGGTGCACAGGGGGTCGTCGCCCAGGTACGACCCGGTGGTCGCGTAGGCCCGGGCGCGCGAGCCGCCGCAGAGCTCGGCGAACCGGCACGTCCCACAGCGGCCGGTCAGGGCCGAGGGGTCGCGCAGGCTCTGGAACATCGGCGAGTCGCGGTAGATCTCGGCGAGCCGCTTCGACCGGACGTTGCCGCCCGGGATCTGCAGGAAGCCCGACGGGCAGACGTTGCCGAGGTGGTCGATGAACGCGAAGCCCTTGCCATCGTTCACCCCGCGGGTCTCGATGCCCACGGGCGCCTCTCGGATCTGGTAGCCCGCGCCGGTCAGGCGCATCTCACCGCCGCGCTGCTCCACGCCGAGCAGCATCGTGCGGCGGAACTGCGGCGCGGCGGTGGTGCGGATCGTGAACGGCGCGGCGCGGCTGGTGTCCGCCAGCCACCGCCACGAGGCCTCCGCCTCCTCGGCGGTGATCATCTGCTCGACGTGCGCGCGCCCGGTGGGCACGAGGTAGAAGACGTTCCACACGCGCACGCCGTACTCCGCCATGAGCGCGGCCATCTCCGGCAACTGGTGGAGGTTGTGCCGCGCCAGCGTCGTGCCCACCTGCACCCCGATCCCCAGCGCGCGGAGGATGCCGAGCGTGGCCGTGGCCCGTTCGAACGTCCCCGGGACGCCGCGGAACGCGTCGTGGGTCGCCTCGTCGGCGCCGTCCACGCTGACGTGCACCATCTGGATGCCGAGGTCACGCAGCCGCTCGAAGCGCTCTCGCGTGGCGAGCGCGGTGGTCGTGGGCGAGATCGAGACGCGGAGCCCGCGTCCGACGGCGCGCTCCACGATGTCGTACACGTCCCGCCGCATCAGCGGATCGCCGCCCGTGATCACCAGCACGGGCGGGTTTAGCTCCGCGATCTGGTCCACCACCTCGAACGCCTCGGCCGTGGTCAGCTCGAACGGGTGCGGGCGCGGCTGCGCCTCCGCGCGGCAGTGCACGCACGCCAGCGCGCAGGCGCGCGTGATCTCCCACGCGACCGTGAACGGCCGCTCGTCGAAGTCGACGCTCAGGAGCTCCGGCTTCGGCCGGACCTGCGGCCGGGGCGGCGCGAGCGTCACGCGCGGCCCCCGGTCGCCGCCGCGAGCCCGTGGCGCACCTCGTCGTCGGTCAGGTAGCACAGCGGGTCCATGCCCCACACCTCGCCGGTGGTCGCCTCCGCGCGGGACCGGAAGTTGCCGTTGCAGACGTCCAGGAACGCGCAGTCCTGGCAGCGCTGCGGGAGCAGCGAGGTGCGGTCGCGGAGCTGGCGCACCAGCTCCGGCGGGTTGTCGCGGTAGATGCTGCTGAACTTCTCGCGGCGGATGTTGCCCAGCGGGCGCCAGCGCCAGAACTGGTCCGCGTACACATCGCCGTTCGGTGCGACGCAGGCGATGGCGCGGCCCGACTGGTTGCCGCCGTTCCACGCCAGGAGCTGGTGCACGCTATCGCCGCGCTCCGGGTTGGTCCGCGCGAGGTAGAGCGAGAGGAACGCCGCGTCCGCGTGGTTGTCCGCGGTCAGCACGTCCACGTGGAAGCCGGTGGCATCCAGCTGCTTCGTCAGCTCGAAGATCGTCTCCACCGCCGCGCGGGACTCCTCGGAGGAGGGGGCGAAGCCCTGGATCTTCGCGCCGCGGCCCGTGGGCGCCAGGTGGTACACGCAGAGCCGATGCACGTCGCGCTCCACCATCAGCTCGAAGAGCCACGGCAGGTCCGCGATGTTGGCGCGCGTCAGCGTGTAGCGCAGGCCGACGTTCAGGCCGACGTCCTGGCAGTGCTTGATCGCCGCCATGGACGCCTCGAACGCGCCGAGCATGCCGCGGAACTTGTCGTGCGTGGCGGGGCGGCCGTCGATGGAGATGCCGACGTAGGAGACACCGACCTCCTTCAGCTGCGCGGCCTTCTCCGCCGTGATCAGCGTGCCGTTGGTCGAGATCACCACGCGCATCCCGCGCTCCCGCGCGTGCGTCGCCACCTCCAGCAGGTCACGCCGCCGTAGCGGCTCGCCCCCGGAAATCAGCAGCACCGGCGATCCGAGGTCGGCGAGGTCATCGACCATCGCCAGCGCCTCCTCGGTGGTCAGCTCGTCCTCGTACGGCTCGTCGAAGGAGTCGGTGTAGCAGTGGGCGCAGTGCAGGTTGCAGGTGCGGGTGGAGGTCCACACGACCACCGGCCGCTTGTCCTCCGAGTAGTGGAGGAGCTTCGCGGGGAGACGGCCGCTGTGGCGGCCGTAACGCAGCGCGTCTCCCTCCGTGGCTTCGCCGGTCAGGAGTTGGGATACGCCGAGCATCGTGCCTCCGCTGCATGCCCCGGGGTGCTGTTCGGCCGAACGTACACCGGCGGTTGCGGGAGGCCTCGGGACTTTGGTCACGCCTCCGGCGGGCCGTTCAGCGGGAAGCGTCGAGGTTGTGGCAGAATCCGCGGCACTATGGACATTCAAGACGACCACGGCATCTCCAAACTCCTCGTTGGCACGGAGCGGCGCCTGTGCACCGGCTTCGGATTCACGGAGGGCCCCGTCTGGGTCGCCTCCGACGGCGCGCTGCTGTTCAGCGACATCCCGGGCAACCGCACCCACCGCTGGCGCCCCGGCATGACCGAGGCGGAGACCTACCGCGCCCCCTCGGGCTGGGCGAACGGACTGACGCTGGACGCGCAGGGGCGCGTGGTGGCGTGCGAGCACGGCGGACGCCGCGTCTCCCGGCACGTCTACGGGCAGGCCGAGCAGACCGAGACGCTCGCCGGCGCGTGGGCGGGCCAGCCGCTGAACAGCCCGAATGACGTGGTGGTGCACTCCTCAGGCGCGATCTTCTTCACCGACCCGAGCTACGGCGTGGACCGCGGCAACCGCCCGGTCCCCTTCGGCGCGGTCGGGCAGACGCAGGACCTCGACTTCCAGGGGGTGTACCGCATCGACCCGGACGGCTCGGTGCACCTGCTGGCGCCGGAGGGCTTCAACCAGCCGAACGGGCTGGTGTTCACGCCGGACGAGTCGGCGATCTACATCAACGACTCCGGCGACCGCGTGATCTGGCGCTACCCCGTGAACGCGGACCTGTCGCTGGGCGAGCGCACGCTGTTCGTGGACCAGCGCGCCGACCCGCGCACCGGCAACCCGGACGGGATGAAGGTGGACACGGAAGGGCGACTCTGGACGACGGGCGCGGGCGGCGTCTCCGTCCACACCGCCGAGGGCGAGTACCTCGGCTGCTTCGAGATGGACGAGCACGCTGCGAACCTGACGTTCGGCGGCGACGACTTCTCGACGCTGTTCATGACCGCGGCCACCAGCGTCTTCGCGATCGAGACCACCGTCCGCGGCATCGCGCCCGGCTCGCGCTAGCCTCGACGCACCGATGGACCAACGGACGGGCCGCCCCTCGCGGGGCGGCCCGTTGCGTGTCGTCGCCACGTTTGCGCGGGAGCCGGACGTGCGGTCGAGGAACTCGGCGCGCCGGGGGCTTCCCTTCGAAACCGCCGCAGGTGACGCTGCGTCCATCGCAGTCGCATCACGAACGGGGCCCCGATGACTGTCCGACTTCCTCTCGCCCTCGCCGCCTTCGCCCTGTCCGCGCTCGGCCTGCTGGCCATCGGCGCGGCGGGCGGCCTCGACGCGGTCCTCGGCCCGTCGCTCGCCGCCGTCACGGCCACGATCTTCGTCCTCGTCCGCTAGCGCGCCCGGCGGCGCTACTCCGGCTGCGGGTCGTCCTTCGTCATGCGGATGACCACCTGGTCGCCGCGGCCCGCCGCGACGCGGTCGAGGTTCATGCGCAGCCGCGAGAAGGTGTCCGTCCAACCGGCCGGGCCGCCAGCGGAGTGCGGCGTGAGGATCGCGTTGTCCAGCTCGCGGTACTCGCTGTTGCGCGGCAGCGGCTCGACGGCGAACACATCGATGCCGGCGCCCGCGATGCGGTTCTCCTTCAGCGCCGCGAGCAGCGCGTCGTCATCCACAGTGCGGGCGCGACCGCAGTTCACGAAGTATGCCGTGGGCTTCATCAGCGCGAACTGCGCGGCGCCCATCATCTTCGCGGCCTCCGGGATGCCGGGGACGAACGAGACCACGACGTCCGACTCGCGCAGCAGTTCGTCCATCGGCGCGTACTGCACGCCGTAGAACGCCTCCTGCTCGGGCGTGAGCGGGCGACGCCGGTTGACGAGGACGCGGTTGTGGAACGGCGCGAGCATGTGCGCGTAGCACGACCCGATCTCGCCGAAGCCGAGGATGCCGATCGTCTTGTCGTTCAGGCTCTGGATGTCGGTCAGCCGCGCCCAGTTGATCGTGTTCTGGCCGGGGGTGTCCGCCGGAAGCTCCTGGAGCTCCTCCGGGTTGAGGCGGCGCTCCAGCGCGTCGATCGCGACGTGCATGCGGCGGAGCAGCATCATCGTCAGCGTGAAGCCGTGCTGCGCCACGCGGTCGGAGACGCCGAACGGGGTGACGGCGACGGGGATGTTCCGGTCGAGCGCCGCCGTGGCGTCGCCCTTCGCGCGGAACCAGCCGACGCGCTGCATGAACTTCAGGTTCGGCATCTGGCCGATCAAGGCGGCATCCACCGGGGTGTCCCACCAGACCGCGGCATCCGCCGTCTCCCAGCCCGCGGGGCGCTGGCCGTCGGCCGTGGTGCGCAGCACCTCGTGCGCGGGGGACAGGTAGCGCTCGGGCATGTCACCCAGGCGCTCTTCGACCGGGTCGAGGAACACAACCTTCATCAGGACCACCTTCTCTGGTCAGCGAGTGTTGTCACGCGGACGCACGCGCGGCACAGCCAGGCACGGACGCATCGGCGGCGGCCATGATAGCCCGCTTCGGGCGAACGGGGCGTCCGAGACCGCGGCCGACTAGTGCGCCGGGACCGGCACGAACGAGGGCCCCGCGTTCAGCACACGACGCCGGTGGGCGTCCTCGATCTGGTCGTCGCTCCACCCGATCTCGTGGAGGATGCCCACGGTGTGCTCGCCGATCAGCGGGCCGGGCTCCAGCTGCGGCCGCGTGCGGCGGCTGAAGCGCGCCGGGTGCGCCACCTGCCACACCTCGCCCTCCTCCGCGTGCTGCGTGACCGACATGATCCCGAACTCGTGCAGGATCGGCAGACGAATCGCCTCGTTGTTCGTGATCAGTCGAGGCGACTCGGCCGCGACGCGGTGCGCCCGCAGCAGCGCCAGCGCACTCTCCACGGTGTGCCCGGCGAGGGCCGCCTCGATCACCTTCGTCGTCGGGCTGTCCTCCAGCCGCTGCGCACGCGCCTCGGCGTACCCGGGCCACTGCGCCGCGGGGACGCCGAGCGCCGTGCCGAGGCGGCCCCATTCCTCCGCGCCGTAGCAGCCGAGGACGATCCAGCCGTCGCTCACCGGGTACAGGCCGTTGCTGGGCGCGTGGCCGCGCTGAGTCGGCCCCAGCGGGAACGTCTGCGTCAGCCCATCGATCGACGGGCCGTGCACGTCCGCCATCGCCAGCAGGCCGATGCCGACCTCCGGCACCTCGACGTACTGGCCGAGGCCGCTGCGCTCACGCTCGATGAGCGCGGCGATCACGATGCCGGCGGAGGTCATGCCGCAGCCGTAGTCCATGTGCGTGAGGTACGTGAGCGGCGGGTTGCCCTCGCCGCCGGTGCGGTTGAGCATCCCGGTCACGGCGGACAGGAGCGGCTCGAAGGTCGGGAGCGGCGCCCACGCGCCGTCGTTCCCGTAGCCGGAGGAGTGGCAGTAGATCAGCCGCGGGTTGATCGCGCAGAGCGCCTCCCAGTTGATGCCGAGCTTCAGCGTTGCCGCGCGGCGCAGGTTGTGATGCACCACGTCCGCGCGCTTGACCAGCTCGTGCACCACGGCGACGCCCTCCGGCGTCTTCAGGTTGAGCGCCAGGCTCTCCTTGCCGCGCTGCACCTGCAGGAAGCCGCCGGAGGTGCCACGCCGCCGCGGGTCGCCGTCGATCTCCTCGATCTTGATGACGCGCGCGCCCATGTCGCGGAGCTGGCGCGGACCGAACGGCCCGGCCGCGAACACGCCGAAGTCGATGACGAGGATGCCGTCCAGCGGCCCGATGCGGTCGCGGCCCGGCGCCTCCGGGGGCGTGCCGAGCAGGCGGTCGACCACGGACTTCGCGTCGGCGCGCAGCAGCGCCTCGGTGTCCTCGCCCGCCTCGGGCGCGCCGCGCCGCACCTGGAGCGGTGTGCGCTGGAACTTGGCAATACGGCCCAGGCGCCGGTCGCCGGCCTCCGCGCCGTCCTCCGGGATGTCGATCTGCTCGTTGGTCATGAGCTGATCGAGCCAGAGCGCCTCGCCGGGCGGGAGCACCGGCATGCAGGGCACGTCCGCCTCCGCCAGCACTTCCACCCAGTGCTGTGCGGGCTGGGTGCGGAACACCTCCTCCAGGAAGTCCCACACCTCGTCCGCCATCGCCGCCGCCATTTCCATCCCGGTCTCCTCGACGACGAGGTCGGGCCGGCCGAGGACGATGAGCGCGCGCTCGAAGGAGCCGCGGGCGCCGGTGTGGAACTGGATCCACCGTCCGTCGCCGCACTCGAAGAGCGAAATGATCTGCTTCCAGTTGCCGAGTCCCTGCCGCCCGATGCCGGACTTCAGCGGGATCTCCTTCGTCCGGTCGGTGGCGTACCACTTGTGGACGAGCATGATCGCGATCGCGTCCAGCAACGAGGTGGTGACGGTCTGCCCCTCGCCGGTGCGCGCGCGCTGGTAGAGCGCGCCCAGGATGCTGTTCGTGATCAGCCACGCGCCGCCGTACATCGCCAGCGGGAAGCCGAGGTAGATCGGGCCCTCGCGGTGCCCCTCCTGCGCGTAGTTCAGCCCGTAGCGCGCCTCCAGCTGCTCGCCGTAGAGGTCCTCCGCCGGCACGAAGTCGCGCACACCCTCCAGCGTGTGGGGCTCGGCGGTGAAGACACAGCAGATCTGCCCGGTGCTCTCGTCCCAGCCGTCCAGCAGCGTGCGCGGCTTGATCTGCTCGGCGCGCGCGGTGGTGAGGATCACATCCGCGGAGTCGCGCAGCGCCCGCCACGAGCCGTCCGCGACCGCGCGCTCATCGATCGTCACGCTGCGGTTGCCGCGGTACCACATGCGCGCGGCGTCCAGGGCGCGCAGCGGGTCGCCCCCGGGGGGCTCCACGCGGATCACCTCGGCGCCGTAGCCGGCGAGCAGCATCCCGGCGACCGCCGCCGAGGGCGACCGCTCGGACAGGTCCAGCACCCGGATCCCCTGTAGCAGCGTGGTCATCGCGTCCCCCATCTAGCCCCCGGTACGGGAGTACGGGGGTTGTACCAGCGCGCCTCGCGGGCCGTCAAAGCCTCGCCGGCGGCGGGCTGCCGCCCTGACGTGCCGCCGTCTGTATACTGCGCCCGCGAACAGGCGAGGCGTCCCCGCTCCGCCCGCTGCCAGAAGGTGAAGGTCATGACAACGGAACCGCAGATGATGGTGAACGACACCGGACTGGCCGGGAAGGTCGTCATCGTGACGGGCGGCGGCGCTTTCGACGACGGGATCAGCAACGGCCGTGGCGCCTCGATCCTCTGCGCGCGCGCGGGGGCGAAGGTCGTGGTCGTCGGACGCTCCGAGGCGCCCGCCCAGAAGACCGTCGACATGATCAAGGCCGAGGGTGGCGAGGCCTGCGTGATCACGGGCGACGTCTCGAAGGAGGCGGACTGCCAGTCGATCATCGAACAGACTGTGGCGAAGTACGGCCGCCTCGACGGGATCGACAACAACGTCGGCGAGAGCGCGCCCGGCACCGTGGTGACCATGGACATGGAGCGGTACCGCGACCGGATGGCGCTGAACGTCGAAAGCCAGATCCTGATGAGCCGGTACGGGATCCCGGCGATGAAGGAGACGGCGGGCGGCGGCTCGATCGTGAACATCTCGTCCGTCTCGGCGCTGCGCCCGAAGGGCAACGCGTTCATCTACTCGATCACGAAGGGCGCGAACATCGCGCTGACGCAGGCGATGGCCGTCGACCACGCGAAGGACAACATCCGCGTCAACTGCGTCGTGATCGGCCCCGTCTACACGCCCACCGTGTACGAGCGCGGCATGTCCGAGGAGCGCCGCCAGCAGCGGGCCAACTCCAGCCTGCTCAAGGTCGAGGGCACAGGCTGGGACACCGGCAACGTGGTGCGATTCCTGCTCTCGGACTGGGCGCGCTTCGTCACCGGCCAGGCGATCGTGGTGGACGGCGGCGTCACGCTGGTCGGCCCGGAGCGCTAGCGGGGACCTCGAGGGCACGCGGGGGTCGCGTCAGTTGACGGTGATCCCCGCGTACATCCCTGCCGCGTAGTGCGCCGGCAGGTTGCAGATCAGCACGTACTCCCCGCGCTCCAGCGTCACCTCCAGCCGCCCCGACTCCCCCTGCGGGATCGCGTCGAGGCGTCCGACGACCTCCAGCACGTTGAGCGAGACGGTCTGTCCCGCGCGCGGGAGCTCCGCCGGCGGCACGTCGGTGCGGATCACGATGAACTGGTGCGGCATGTTCCCGCGGTTCATCGGCACGAACGTGACGGAGCCCGGAGCGGCCGTCGGCGTGTGCGGCCGCACAACCCAATCCTCCAGCGCCACCGCGACGCCCTCCGGCGCGCCCCCGCCGCTGTCCGGCAGCGGGTCGCGGACGGTCGCCTCGCTGGCGGGCGTGCCGCTGGGCACGCACCCGGAGCCGAGCGCCGCCGCAGCGAGGAGGAGCGCCGCCAGCGTTGTCCGCAGGACCGCGCGCATCCGCCACCTCGTTCCCGCCCGAAGGTCCGCTGCTCGGCGCTCGCTGTCTCCCCAGTATGTCGAGGCGAAGCGGACGGCAGGGCTGACAGGCGCGCCGGTGTGCGTGGCACCCGCGTTGCGATCAGGCTCGGACGGAACGAGGCGCTAGAGCAGGCACTCCGCGGCGAGCGTGCTGATCGTGCGGCTGCGCTCGCGGATGCGGTCGTTCGCGGAGAAGCCGTTCGTGACGAACCCCACCGACAGCCCGGTCTCCGGGTCGCCCCACGCGATCTGGCCGCCCGCGCCCGCGTGCCCGAAGGCCCGCGGCGAGGCGTGCGCGCCGAACCCGCGCTCCAGCGGGTGGTCACCCGCGACGACGACGCTCAGCCCGCGGTTCGCCGGCAGCCCGGAGCTCTCGTCGATGTGGCGCGCCTCGGTGTGGACGCGCGTCGCCATCGCGATCGTGTCCGCCTTCAGCGGCGTGTGCCCGGCGGAATCCTCGAGGCTCACGAGGCGCTGGTAGAACAGCGCGAGCTCGCCGGCGCCGCCCCATCCGCCGGAGCCGGGCGACCCGGCGCGGCGCTGCTCCGGGCGGTTGGAGCCCAGGCGCGTCTCGCTGCTGCCGCCCGCGCCGCCGGCGGCCCCGGGCGGGTCCACGAAGCCGGCGTACTCCACGTCCGCTGCCCGCTGGTGGAACTCGTCCGGCATCCCGACGAAGAGCTCCGGCACGCCCATGGTCCTCGTGACGCGCCGGGGGATGTACTCGCGGAAGTCGAGGCCGCTGCGCCGCATCAAGATCTCGACCAGCACCCAGTGCGCCGTGGTCGGGTGGTACTCGTAACGCGAGCCGGGCTCCCAGTTGAGCCACCACCCCGCCATCCGCGCCACGCGCCCCGCGCGGTCCTCCCACAGCCGGGGATGCAGGGGCGCGAGCGGGAAGCCGCCGGTGAACGTCAGCACCTGCCGGACGGTGATCGCCTCTTTGCCGTGCCCTGTGAACTCCGGGATGATCTCGCACACCCGCTCGTCCAGGCTGAGCAGGCCGTCCTCGATCAGCGCCCACATGCCGACGCCGACGATCCCCTTCGTCGCGGAGAACAGGCAGTACAGCGTCTCGTCCGTAGCGGGCGCGCGACGCCCGTCGATCGTCGCCTCGCCGAAGGTGCGCACGACGGCGCGGCCGTGCCGCCCCACCGCTACCTGCGCGCTCGGCAGCCCGTCCGCGATCTCGGCGCGCACCGCCTCGTACAGCCGTTCGAGGCGCTCCGACGAGAGCCCGATGTCCTCCGGGGTCGCGGCGGTGAAGTCCGGGTGCAGCATCTCAGTCCTCCACCGCCGCGCCAAAGCGCGCTACGCGCGCGTGATCTTCACCACGGGGATGACGCGCGTCGTCTTCTCCTCGTACTCCTTGAAGTTCGCGAAGTCGGCGGCCTGCGCGGCGTAAACGCGGTCGCGCTCGGCGCGGTCCAGCGGCGTCGCGATCGCCTCGTACTTCTCGGTGCCGACCTCCACGGTGATGCGGGGGTGGGCGACCATGTTGTGGTACCAGGCGGGGCTGGTCGGCGCGCCGGCCATGG
>JBFWQJ010000062.1:0-13015 GCA_050249515.1 Dehalococcoidia bacterium
GGGCTCACCAACATGACCTCGCTCACCATCGTCATCCGCGACTGACGGGCAGGCCGAGGCGCACGCCCCACCACGCTCGTGGTGGCTCGGAGCGTCACACCCACCACAGGCGTGGTGCTTCGATCCCGGGATAGCACCCCGCCGCTACCGAGTCTTAACCCTTCGAGCGAGTGATCCCCACTACGGACGCTCTCTACGATCGTTTCAGTGTGAGGCAGGGCTCTGGTGGCGACGTCGCCACTGAGCCGTTCTCGGAGAACCCCATGTTTCTTCTCGCATCGTTGGGTCGCACCTTCTGGCTCACGGCGCTGGCCGCGGGTGCTTCGGTCGCCGTGGCGGGGACCGCGTTCACCGCGAGCCTGACGCCGCCGGCCTCGAACGTCGCGTCCGGCGCGACGGTGATCGGTGGGTACACCATCGGCACCCTCTCCTACACGTTGAACGGGACGACGCCGACGAACATCGACGCGGTCGTGTTCACGGTGACGACCGCCGGCAGCCCCGCGGCGCCCACGGCGGCGAAGGTGCAGGCGGACGCCTCCGGCATCTTCTACGACTGCGGCAGCCCCACGGGCTCAGGGCCGTGGACGTTCACCTGTGACACCACGGTGGCGACGCAGCTCCTGGTGGCGGACGCCGACAACCTGACCCTGGTGGTCACGCAGTAAGGCAGTCGAGAGCGAAGGGAGGGGCGAGATGTTCTCACTCCTGCTCTCGCTCCTCACCCGGTTCTCCTTCGCGCAGGTGGTCGCGGCTACGGCCGTGACCGTCGGAGCGACGGTGACCATCGCCGGATCAGCGGACGTGGTGGCGACCTTCGAACGCGTGGCTGCAGCAGCGGCCGCGGGCGAGGGCGGGGCTGTCACACCCTCAACCGGCGGTCGAGGAGCGGACCCGGCGCTGGCCGTGCTGACCTCACCGGTGCAGTTCGATGGGGACTACGTGCTGAAGAACGTGACGTACCGCCTGGAGCCCGGCGCCCCGAACATCGCGGCGATCGTGTTCCGCATGGAGGCGCCGGCGGTGCGGCCGGCGAGCATCACGGTCCAGGCGGCGAGCCCGTCCGGCGCGTACTACCGGTGCGGCATGGAGCCGGCCGAGGCGGACCTGCTGGTGACGTGCGAGACGAAGAGTCCCGCGCTGCCGGTGGCGAAGGCGAACCGGCTGTACGTGGAGATCCAGAGCTGAGTCGGCTCCGCGCCGGAGGGCAACGGCGCGGACCGGAAACGCGCGGGGGGCAGGCCCCCGCTGGAGCCCAGGGGTAGCGGACATGTTCCTGCTTCAGGCCTTCGGACGATCGTTCTGGATGACCGCCCTTGGCGCGTTCCTGGCGATCTCGGTCGCCGGCACCGCCTACACCAACAGCATCACCGTGCCCGGCACCAACACCGCGACCGGCGCGACCGTCATCGGCGGCTACTCGATCGGCAGCATCTCCTACACCCTCAACGGCACGAACCCGCTGAACATCGATGCGATCACGTTCAGCATCCTCACCACCGGCTCGCCGCAGGCGCCGAAGGTGGGCGGCGTGAAGGCGCGGGCCTTCGACGCCGGCTCCTGGTACGACTGCACGTTCACCGGCACCGGTCCGTGGTCGGCCACGTGCACCTCCACCTCGCCGCAGCTCACCGTGGCCGCGGCGGCGAACCTGACCGTGGTGGTCACGCAGTAATGGCCGATGTGAGCCGGCTCACGATCCGGCGGCGCTCGCCGCTGCTCGCCGGCCTCGTCGGCGGGGCGGTGCTGGTGCTCGTCAGCCTGTTCTGGGTCGCGCTGGCGCCCGGGGCGACGGGCGGGACGTTCTCCTACGTGTTCACCGCCGGCAACAGCATGGAGCCGCTGTACCACCAGGGCGACCTGGTGCTGCTCCGCAAGGCGGACGGGTACAACATCGGCGACATCGTGGCGTTCAACGACCCGGTGCAGGGCCTGGTGCTCCACCGCATCCGCGCGCGCGAGGGCCTGCTGTGGGTCACCCGAGGCGACAACCGCGGCTCGGACGACATCTTCAAGTCGAGCGACCTCGACATCGTCGGGCGGGCCGTGTTCCACGCGCCCGGGGTGGGCCGCGCGCTCGCCTCGCTTCAGACGCCGCAGAACACCGTCATCCTCACCGTGGCCACGCTGCTGATCGCCGCGGCCGGCGCCACGCGCGTCACCTCGCTGCGGCGCGTGCGCTGGACGCGCCCGAGCCTCGCCGGGCTCGCGGTGCAGGACCGGCTGGCGATGGTCGTGCCGCGCCGCTGGGCCGCGCCGCTCGTCCTCGGCAGCCCGGGCGGCAACACGCTGTCCGCCGGCCTCGCCGTGCTGCTCGCCGGCGGCGCGCTGCTCGGCGCGATCGCCGTCGCCCACGGTCCGGACGAGGTGAAGCCGCTGCCGCTGCTCTACGAACAGAAGTCGACCCTGGAGTACTCCGCGAAGGGCGCGCCCGGCCTGTACGACGCTCCGCTCGCCTCCACCGGTGACCCGGTGTTCACCAGCGTGGCGCAGGAGGTGTTCCTCACCTCGAAGTACACGCTGGACGGCGTGGTCTCCACCGCGCTGATCTCGGACGTGAAGGGCACGGCGCGGCTGGACGCGGAGATCTCCGCGCAGAACGGCTGGAAGCGCACGCTGAACGTGGTGCCGGAGACGGCCTTTAACGGCCCGACGGTTGCGCTGACCGGCAACCTGTCGCTCACCGCGGTGCGCGACTTGATCCAGCGCATGGAGGACCTCGCCGGCGTCGGTTCGCCGCAGTACCGCGTGCGCATCATCCAGACGGTGAAGGGCACCGCCAGCGTCACCGGGCAGCCGATCGACCTGAAGCTGAACAAGTCGGTGGGATTCCAGCTGGACAAGAACCAGTTCGCCGTCCTCACGGGCGAGAACCTGACGCAGGGCGAGGGCGGGAGCACCGCCACCACCGTGCGGAAGCCGTGGGTGATCACGGTGCCGCCGTTCGGCTTCCAGGTGAGCTACGAGTGGCTGCGCTTCACGGCGGTGGTGTCCATCCTCGTCTCCGTGGCCGGGCTGCTGGTGATGGGCATGGCCACGCACCTGACCGAGCGCTCCGGCGAGGCCGCGCTGATCGAGGCGCGCTACGCCGACCTGCTGGTGCCGACGGACGCCGACGCGATCGACTTCGGCGGGCAACTCGTCGGCGTCGCGCAGTTCGATGACCTCGTGCGCATGGCGCGGCGGACGCAGGGCTCGATCCTGCATTGCAAGGCGTTCTTCGGCGACCAGTACCTGCTGGTGGAGCCGGGGGTGACCTACCTCTACTCCGTGCGCCGCCACCAGCCGGAGGTGCACGCGTGAACGTGATCCGCCTGGGCGTGGTGATCGGCCTGCTCTTCGCCCTTGGCTCCAGCGGGGTCGTGACGGCACGCACCGCGAACCTGAGCATGACGACGCCGCCGAAGGTCGGCACGTACTCCTCGACGATCGACGCGACGGCGCTGGCGCCGGCCGCGTGCGGAAACGCCGCGAGCCTGACGGCGGTCGCCGTCGCTCCGGAGACGGGCAACTTTGCCGCGGGCGCGGGCAACCAACTCGTGCTCGGACGCCCGCACACGTCGAACTACACCCTCAACGGATCGGGCGGCGTCGACTGCGTCGTGGGCGGGCAGGGCAGTGCGGGGCGCGAGACGTTGCGCGGCGGCGGCGGCGGCAACGACTACTGCATCGGCAACGGTTCGACGGGGAGCGGCACCCAGGTCTTCAACGCCGACTGCGACGGCAACACGACCCCGTAGCGCACCGCCGCGCGCCGACCTACGCCCCCGGCAGCGCGTCTCCCGTCCACACCTCGCCGGCCTCGATGCGCTGGAGCGCGTGCACGCCCGGCAGGTCGAGGTACGGGCAGCCCTCCGTCGTGGTGCGCGGCGTGAGCGACGCGTCGCCCGGCGCGATCCACGCGAGACGTCCCTGCTCGATCCACGGCGCGAGGTCGAAGTCGTGCGCGTCGGTGTCCTCGACCACGCTGTCCCAGCCGTCGCCCACGGGGTAGTGGTCCGCGCCCCAGTCGTTCGCGCGCTGCGCGTCCGCGGGGTAGCGCTCCGCGAAGTACGCGATCGTCCAGCCGAGGTGCCGCCCCACGGCCACCGCGCGGATCACGGCGCGCACGCCCTCCACCGCCAGCAGGCGCGGGAGCACGTACGGCGCGCCGGGGCCCGGCTTCGCGAGGTGCCTCGTGCGCTCCACGGGCTCCGTGACCTGCAGCGCGCCGGTCACGGCGACCAGGGTGGCCGGGCGCGCCTCGACGGGACGGAGCACGGCGAGCGCGTTCCACCACGGCCCGTCGAGGCCGTACGTGTCGATCGCCAGCGTCGCCGTCGCGCCCGTGAACGGGCAGCGCGCCAGGTCCACGCGCGGCAGCGCGGCGAGGTACGCGTCGGTCACGTCGTCCAGCGCCTCGAGGATCTCCATCTCGTCGCCGTCGTCGTCCGACGCGACGAGCGCCTCGAGCATCTCGCGCAGGCCGGCCCGCAGCCGCACGGCGCGGTCGCGCGCGGCGCGGGGGGCGTCCACGCGGTCGAGGATGGGCGGGAGGTCGCGGGGCGCGGCGTCGCCGGCGTCGGGCAGGACGATCCCCTCGCCCGCGATCAGGCGCTCGATCTCCGCCAGCACGTCGCGGCCGCTCGTCATCCTCGGTCTCCGGTCTCGTAGGACACGCGCGGGCGGTCGCCGGGCGCGAACTCGATCAGGCCCTCGCCGTTCACGGCCTCCACGGAGCCGTCCGGGCGGGTGAACTCGGTGCGCGCTGGGGTCACGGAGCCGTCCGGGTTCACGGCGCCCTGGTGTGACGCGCGGATCTTCGCGTCGATGCCGCGGTCGACGTCGGTGGCCGGCACCCAGTCCTTGTGCGGGCCGTGCTGCGTCGCCGCGCTGCCGTCCATCAGGTTCGCCTCGATGCGCGCCTTCGTCGCCGCGTCCACGGGTGAGCCGTCCGGCCGCGTGATGTCCCACATGTCGTGGTCGCCGGTGAACGGGCGTCCCGTGCCGCCTCGGGCCCCGTCGAGGTGCACGAGCTCGCCGTTCTGGAGGCGCGTGTTCGAGAGGCCCGTGTCCACGACCACGCCGTTGTCCACGCGCACCAGCCCGTCGTGCTCCAGGTGCTCCATCGCCTTTGCCTGGTCGCGGAACTCGCTGGAGCGCTGGGCGGCGCGCTTCTCCAGGTTCGCCCAGTCCTGCGCGTCCGGCGTGCGCCCCAGCGCCCGCGCGTAATCCGCCTCCATCTGCCCGCCGCGCGTGATCGTCTTCGGGTCGAAGTAGCCGACCATGCCCTGCGAGTTGGGCGGCGCGCCGATCACCTCGTCCAGCGCGTTGATCGTCTTCGACTTCAGCTTCACGTGCTTCGGCGGGTTGCCGCGCGCCATCGACTCCAGCGATTCGAGATTGGCGGCGCGCACGCGGATGCGCACGCCGTAGCGCTCCGCGACGGACTGGAAGTGCCGCGCGCGGTTGCGCAGCATGCCGAAGTCCTCTGTGAACTCCACCACGGTGCCGGCGGGTGCGCGCAGCAGGTCCTTGCCCGAGAGCCCCGCCGGGTTCGGACGGTCGGGGATGAGCGTCCGGATCCGCCGCGCGGCCGCCTGCCGCTCCGCGAACGCCGCCGAGGCCGCCGCGTCCTTCGCCGCCTCCGCCGCATGCAGCTCCGCCTCCGCCGCGTTGGTCACCGCGCGCGCCTCGGACGCCACGGCACGCACCCCGCCCAGCCCGGCGCTGTCCATCGCGCCGCCCAGCGCGGCGCGCGTGCCGGGGTACAGCGTGAGCCGCCCGGCGAGGTCGAGCGCGGCGAACACGCGCTCGCTCCAGTGCACCTTCTTGTCCATCACGTCGCGCCCGGTGAAGAGCGTGTACGCCGCGCCCGCGCCGCTCACCTCCGTCACCGTGCGGTAGAGGCCGATCGTCGCGCCGGCCATGCCGCGCCACAGGCTCTCCTCGCTCATGTCGCGGCCGGCGCGCTCCGCCGAGGCCCAGTACGAGTACTCGTCGCGCCGGTCGTGCGTCGCGCCGGCGCGGAGCAGCCCGAAGATCGTGCGCAGGAAGGCGAGCTTCTTCGTGTGCAGCCAGTCGGAGTTCTCGATGCGGTTCGCCTGCTCTGCGAGGCGGATCGCGGTGTGCGCCTGCGACAGCACCTCGGCCTTGCCGGGGGTGTCGTCCGGGAGTGCGCTCAGCTGGATCGCCACGTTGCGCCAGAACGTCCCGTACTGACGGATCGCCTCCATGTGCTGGCCGATGCCCTCCTGCACCCAGGTGGTGTAGGCGGTGACGCGCGTCTCCGCCTCGCCGGTGGAGATCACGATGTCGGTGCCGCTGGGCGTCCCGTCCAGGTCGTTCCCCATGTCGCCGGCCGAGAACTCGAGGCCGAAGACCGTGGTCCGGCCGCCCCCGGTCCCGCCCCGCTTGAGGGTGAGCGGCTCGCTCTCGTACTTCACGGGGCCGCTCCGGCCGCCGTGCCAGCGGAGCGTGACGGTCTCTTCCTCGCCGGTGACGACGGAGCGCAGCTTCACATCGATCGTCTCGGGCGGGTCGCCGCTCGCGGGGCGTGGCGTCTCCACGGTGATCGTGAACGGGCGGTCGTTCGTCACGGTGGTGGCGCCGCCGGACACGGTGATGCGCGGCCCGGTGAGCGGCGGCTCCGGGGGTGTGCCCTCGGTCGAGTCGTCCTCGTCCTCGCCCTCGTCCTCCTCGTCGCGCGTGCGGCTGCCGCCGCGGCGGCTGGTCGCGTAGCCCGCCGCCGCGCCGCCCGCCGCGGTGAGCGCCGTGCCCGCGACGGTCGCGGCCGTGCTGCCGCCGCCCCCCGTCTCACCGCCGCCGCTCGCCGTGGGCGTCGAGGTCGCCGTCGGGGTCGGCGTGTTCGTCTGCGTGCTGCCACCGCCGGACGCGGGGGTGGTGGCGGTCGCCGTGGGCGTGGTCGAGGGCGTGCTACCGGCGGCCCGGACGGTCGCCGTGGGCGTCGGGCTGGCGGTGGAGCCGCCGAGCGGCCCCGCGCCGGGCGCGCTCGGCACGCCGGTCACGGTGCTGCCGCCCGGGCCGGTGCAGGGCTGGCCGGTGCCGCTGGCGGAGCCCTGGTAGCGGCATTCGACGAGCACGGAGCCGATCTGGATCGTCGCGATGATCGTGCGGTCGGCGTGGTCGGTCGTCGGATCGCAGGGCGGGTGCGGGTGCGTCCAGCGGAACACGGTCGCGCTCTCCGCGCGGTACGTGCCGCAGTCGGCGCCCCGCCAGTCGACGCCCGGGGTGGCCCCTTCGACCTCGATCGGCAGGCTGTACGTGGTCGTCTGAGCCGGGGGGCTGAACACCGCGCGGATCGGGCCGACCCGCCCCGCGACCGTGGGCGCGGCGGTCGCCGTCGCGGTGCCGTCCGTCGTGGAGGAGGTGCCCGCGACCGCCGCGGTGCCGGCGGCCTGCGCCTCACCGCCGCCGAAGCCGAACGGGTTGCCGAGGATGAGCAGCGTCAGCCCCACGATCATCGCGGCGATCCCCGCGAGGCCGATGCGCTGGTCCTCCACCTCGCCGCGCTCGCAGCGGGCGATGCAGGCCTCGTACTCCGCGTTCAGGCGCTGCCACTCCTCGCCGGCCTCGGCGATCGCGTCGTAGTGCTGGCGAAGACGGTCGTTCGCGCGGTCCTCGGCCTCGGACAGCCGGTCCAGCGCCTCCGTCTCGCGCTCGTTCGCCTGCCGCACCCGCGCGAGCGCGTCGTCGCGCTGCGCCGTGAGCCGCGCGAGCGAGTCCAGCGCGGCGGCGAGGCCGGAGGCGCGCATGTACGCCTCCTGCGCCTCGGCGGAGCGGAACCAGATGGTCATCGGGCCGACCTCGGCGCGGATCCAGCCGGGCTGCTCCTGCCACGAGACATCCGCGGGGTTGTACCCGGCGACCGCGACGGCGCCCGCCCCGGTCATCTTCGAGATCTCGGCGGTCAGTTCGGCCGCGGCCTGCACCAGCGCGGCGTGCTCCGCCTCCACCTGGAGGCGCGCGGTGGTCGCGGCGCTCAGCGCGTCCGCGAACGGCTGCAGCCCGCGCTGCAGCTCCGCGACGAGCGCATCCGTCTGGTCACGCAGCGCCTGCTGCCGCACGCCTGCCTCGTAGCGGGCCTGTGCGATCGGTTCGCATTCCGGGCACGACGCCATGGCGCTACCCCGCCACCAGCGCGGCCAGCGCCGAGACGAGCGCGCCGATGCCGAGCGAGATGCCGAGCTGGGTCGCCGCGCGCACGGGCGTGGTGGTGCTGAACAGCCGCACCACAGACCTCGCCAGCAGCAGGATGCCGAGGACGGCGAGCACCACGCCGAGCACCGGCACCTGCGCGATCACCCACGAGATCGCGAGCGACGCGGCGACGCCGCCCACGACGAACAGCGCGATGCGGCCGATGGAGCGGGCGGCCCGGCAGCGCCGGCATTCAGCCTCGGGCGCGGCGGGTCGGGACAGGGTGGTGCTCGTCACGGATCCTCCTGCGGGAAGGCCGCCTCCGACGGCGGCACTGTACCGCAAAGCCGGGGCGTCCGGGTTGCCCGCAGCGCGAACAGGCGCACAATCATGCGAGCCGCAGGTTCCGCAGCTTCCGTCGGGGATGACAGAGCGTTGACGTACACAGGCGTTGTTTTCGTTACAATAACGCGACGCAACACCTCGCCGAGGCGCGCACCCAGCAACCTGCCGGACACCCCGGCCCACACGGAGGGCGACTCCCCATGCGCTCTACTTCTGACGTCAACGTGGCGCGCACCGAGCCGCTGATGTCCCCGGACGACTTCGACCGGGAGATCCCGCTGTCGCAGGCGGCGGTCGACACGGTCATCCGGAGCCGGAAGGCGATCCGCGACATCCTGCACGGGGACGACCCGCGCATGCTGATGATCGTCGGGCCGTGCTCGATCCACGACGAAGCGTCCTCGCTCGAGTACGCCGAGCGCCTCGCGAAGCTCGCGAAGGAGCTCGAGGACCGCATGGTCGTCGTGATGCGCGTCTACTTCGAGAAGCCGCGCACCACGGTGGGCTGGAAGGGCTGGCTGAACGACCCGCACCTGGACGGCTCGTTCGACATCCAGGAGGGCCTGCGCACGGCGCGGCGTCTGCTCCTGAAGGTGAACGAGATGGGCCTGTCCGCGGGCACCGAGTTCCTGGACCCGATCGTCCCGCAGTACCTCGCCGGCCTCATCTCGTGGGCGGCGATCGGCGCGCGCACCACGGAGAGCCAGACGCACCGCGAGATGGCCAGCGGCCTGTCGATGCCGGTGGGCTTCAAGAACGGCACCACGGGCGACATCGACATCGCGGTAGCGGCGATGATCGCGGCTCGCTCGCCGCACGCGTTTCTGGGCATCGACGGCGACGGCCGCACGTGCATCGTCCACACCACCGGTAACGCGGACGGCCACGTCATCCTCCGCGGCGGCATCAACGGCCCGAACTACGACGAGGCGAGCGTGCGCGCGGCGCAGGCGAAGCTCGGCGCGGCGAAGCTGCCGGAGCGCCTGCTGGTCGACTGCAGCCACGCCAACTCGCAGAAGGACCACAACAACCAGCAGATCGGCTTCCGCAACGTGATCGCGCAGCGCGCGGCCGGGAACACCGGGCTGGTCGGGCTGATGCTGGAGAGCCACCTGTTCCCCGGCAGCCAGCCGCTGGGCAAGGACCTCTCGCAGTTGAAGTACGGCGTTTCGATCACGGACGCCTGCATCGGCTGGGACGAGACGG
Organism: Dehalococcoidia bacterium; assembly: GCA_050249515.1. Classification (GTDB taxonomy): domain Bacteria; phylum Chloroflexota; class Dehalococcoidia; order UBA2979; family UBA2979; genus SHYQ01. The sequence goes on from JBFWQJ010000062.1 coordinate 9,691, forward strand.
AGTCCCTGCTGAACGAGGCCGCCGAGCGCGTCCCAGCCGCGGCCCGCTAGCCCTCGGACGGTCGAGGTACACGAGGGACGGCGCCCGCAGGGGCGCCGTCCCTGTTTGTGCGCGCGTGCTTGACCCTCACGCCGCGTGAGCCCGTACCGTCGATCGCGCTGGAGGACGAGATGGCCCGCGACCCGTCACCCGAGACCTACAGCGTCGGCGAGGTCGCCCGCATCGGCGGGGTCACCGTCCGTGCGCTGCACCACTACGACGAGATCGGCCTGCTCCGCCCCTCCATGCGCACGGAGGCCGGGTACCGCCGGTACACGCGCGGCGACCTGCTGCGCCTGCAGCGCATCCGCCTGTTCCGCGCGCTGGGGTTCGGGTTGGAGGACGTGCGGGCGCTCATCGACGCGCCGGACGCGGAGCTGCGCGCGGCGCTGGTGGCACAGCGGTCGGCGCTGCTGCACCGGCTGGAGGAGACGCAGTCGCTCGTCGCGATCATCGACCGCGTGCTGGACGGCACGCGGGAGGGAAGGGAGGCACCGGACGTGCCCGCAGCAGACCTGTTCAACGGCTTCCAGCCGGACGAGTACGCCGAGGAGGCGCGCGAACGCTGGGGAAGCACGGAGGCCTACCAGGAGTCGGCCCGGCGTGCCGCCTCGTACGGCCCGGAGGACTGGAAGGACATGGCGGCGGAGGCGAAGGCGATCAACGACGCGCTGCTCGCGCACCTCGCGGCGGGCGACCCGCCCGGCGCGCCGGAGGTGACCGCGCTCGCCGAGGCGCACCGGCAGCACATCGGCCGGTGGTTCTACGAGTGCAGCCCGGAGATCCACGTCGGGCTGGCGGACATGTACGTCGCGGACCCGCGCTTCACCGCGCACTACGACACGCAGGCCCCGGGGTTCGCGCAGTACGTGGCGGACGCGATCCGTGCGAACGCCGCGCAGGCGGCGTAGCCGCTCGCCCTCGACGCGCCGAGACGCGAAGACGGCGCCCGCGTGGGCGCCGTCTTCGTGTCTGCTCCGTGCCCTCGACGCGCTAGCGGCGCCGGGCGATGTAGTGCGGGGAGGTGTTGTAGAAGGTCTCCGCGGACTCCATCACCGTCTCCGTGAGCGTCGGGTGCGGGTGGATCGAGCGCTGCAGGTCCTCCACGCACGCGCCCATCTCCACCGCCAGCACGCCCTCCGCGATCAGCTCGCCGGCGCCGTGGCCGACGACCGCCATGCCGAGGATGCGCGTGGTGCGCGGCTCGATCACCAGCTTCGTGAAGCCGTCCTGCCGCGCCATGGTCAGCGCGCGGCCGGAGGCCGTCCACGGGTACTTCGTGACCTCGATGTCGATGCCCTGGGTGCGGGCCTGCTGCTCCGTGAGGCCGCACCACGCGATCTCCGGGTCCGTGAAGACCACGGCGGGGATCGCCGCCGGCTCCCACGCGGCGGGCTCGCCGGCGATCGTCTCCACCGCCACCCGGCCCTCGTGCGTCGCCTTGTGCGCGAGCATCGGCTCGCCGGCGACGTCGCCGATGGCGAAGATCGTGGCCTCGCCGGTGCGGCGCTGGTGGTCCGTCTCGATGAACCCGCGCTGGTTCACCGTGACCTTCGTGTTCTCCAGGCCCAGGTCGGCGGTGTTCGGCCGACGCCCCACGGCGATGAGCACGCGGTCGAAGTGGCGCGTCTCGTTCTTGTCGACGGCGGTGAGTTCCACCGCCACGCCGCCCATCTCATCCTCCGCGATCGAGGCGACCGTGGTGTTGAGCATGAGCTCCTCGAGCTTGCCGGTGATGCGCCGGTGCAGCAGCTGCACCAGGTCGGCGTCCACGCCCGGGAGCAGGCTGCCCGTCATCTCGACCACGGACACCTTCGTGCCCAGCGCGGCGTACACGCTCGCCATCTCGAGGCCGATGTAGCCGCCGCCGATGATCAGCAGCGTCTCCGGGATCTCGCGCAGCTCCAGCGCGGCGGTGGAGTCCCACACGCGGTCTGACTCAATGCGCAGGGGGCCGGGGATCGCCGGGGTCGAGCCGGTGGCGATGATCGCGTAGTCGAAGTTCACCTCCGACAACTCGCCCTCGTTCGCCACGCGGATCGAGTTGGGGCCGGAGAAGCGCCCGCGACCGCGGACGTACTTCACCTTGCGCGCGCGCGAGAGCTGGCCCAGACCGCCGGTCAGCTTGGTGACGACCTCGTCCTTCCAGATGCGCACCCGGTCGACGTCGATCTCCGGGTCGGCGAAGGTCACGCCGAGTTCGGACGCCTCGCGCGCCTCGTTCACCACGTTCGCGACGTGGAGCAGCGCCTTGCTCGGGATGCAGCCGCGGTACAGGCAGACGCCGCCGGGGTTCGGCTCAGTGTCGATCAGCGTGACGTCGAGGCCCTTCTCGGCGGCCAGGAAGGCGGCGGGGTAGCCGCCGGGGCCGGCGCCGAGGACCGCGACGCGCAGGGGCTGGTTGGTGGTCACGCTCTAGCCCTCCAGCGCCATGATCAGCGGGTTCTTGATCGCCTCGACGATCCAGGACATGAACCGGGCGCCGTCCGCGCCGTCGATGATGCGGTGGTCCATGCCGAAGGACAGCGGCATGCGCAGCTGCGGCTTCCACTCGCCCTCGTCCCAGACGGGCACGCGCTCCGCGCGACCGAGGCCGAGGATCGCGACCTCCGGCCAGTTGATGATCGGGTCGAAGTAGCCGGTCCCCAGGCTGCCGAGGTTCGTGATCGTGAAGGTGGCGCCGCGCTGCTCCTCGATCGTCAGGGCGTTGTCACGCGCGCGTCCGGCGATCTCGTTCAGCTCCACGGACAGGTCGATGATGTTCTTCTGGTCGACGTTCTCGATCTTCGGCACGACGAGCCCGCGCTCCGTGTCCACCGCGACGCCGAGGTGGATGTACTTCTTCACGATGAGCTCGTTCGTCTCGGTGTCGATGCTCGCGTTGATGCGCGGGTGCGCCTTCAACGCGGCCGCCACGATCTTGAGCAGCATCACGGAGATCGTCAGGTTGCCGCCCGCGGCCTGCGCGCGCGCCTTCCACTGCTGGCGCATGTCCTCCAGCGCGGTGATGTCCGCGTGGTGGTACAGGTGGACGTGCGGGATCTCGGACCAGGACTGCGCCATGTTGCGCACCACGGTCCGGCGGAGCCGCGACAGCGGCTCGCGCGTCACCTCGCCCCACTGCGCGAAGTCCGGGAGCGCGATCGCCTCCGCCTCCGCACCGGCCGGCGCGGAGGACATCTGCACGATGATCGGGCGGGAGGTCTGCTCGCGCGCGTGGCGCTTCACGTCGTCCTCGGTGATGCGTCCGCCGGGGCCGGTGCCCACGACGCCGCGCAGGTCCACG
>JBFWQJ010000063.1:0-12963 GCA_050249515.1 Dehalococcoidia bacterium
TGAGGTGCGGGAACAGCGCCAGGTGCTGCACCACGTAACCGACGTTGCGCTGCTGCGGCGGCACGTCGATGCCGCGCGCCCCGTCGAACATCACTCGATCGGCGATGCGGATGTGCCCGGCGTCCGGGCGCTGGAGCCCGGCGACCGCGGCAAGCGTCACGCTCTTGCCGGAGCCGGAGTGCCCGAAGAGCACCACGGTCTCGTGATCCGCCTCGAACGCGACGTCGAGCGCGAACGCGCCGAGGCGCTTGCGGACATCGACGGCGACGCTCACGCTTCGATCCCCAGCGGGCGACGCAGCGCGAAGCGCATGGCGACGAGCAGCACCAGCGCGACGGCGAGCAGGATCACGGAGAGCGCGATGGCGCCGGGCAGTCCCGCGCTCGACTCCAGCGCCGCGATGATCGCGAGCGGCATCGTCTGCGTCCGGCCCTCGAACGAGCCCGCGAAGATCAGCGTCGCGCCGAGCTCGCTCAGCGCGCGCGTCCAGCACAGCACCGCGCCGCTGACCAGCGCCGGACGCGCGAGTCGCAGCGTGATGCGCCAGAACGTGCGCGGCGCGGAGACGCCGAGCGTCGCCGACACCTGCTCGTAGGTCGGGTCGATCGACTCGAAGCCCGCCTGCAGCGACCGCACGAGGAACGGCGCGGAGACGAACAACTGCGCGAGGATCACCGCCGTCGTGGTGAACGGCACCTCGATCCCCGCGCCGGCGAGCCACTCGCCGAAGATGCCGCGCCGCCCGAACGCGACCAGCAAGCCGACGCCCGCGACGGTCGGCGGCAGCACCATCGGCACCTCGACCAGCACGGTGAGGAAGCGGTGTCCCGGGAACCTCGTGCGCGCGAGGAGGTAGGCAGCGGGCACGCCGAGGAGCAGCGCGATCGCGAGCGTCACGGTGCTGGTGATGAGCGAGAGCCGGAGCGCGTGCAGCACGAACGGCGTGCCGAGGCGCGCCCACAGGTCGCCGTCCCCGGCCGCCCGCAGCGTGAGCGCGACCAGCGGCAGCAGCACGAACACGGCGAACAGCAGCGCGGGCGCGGCGAACGGCAGCGTGAGCGACGGGATGCCGCGCGACCCACCGTGGGACGCGCGCGGCGGCGTGGCGGATTCGAGGTCGCTCATCGTCCCGCCAGTATCCGCCGTCAGCGCGCTGCGTCGAATCCGGCGTCCGCCAGCAGCCGCTGCCCCTCCGGACCCGTGACGAACGTGACGAACGCGCGCGCCGCATCCGGATTCTTCGAGGCGGCGACCACGCCGACCGGGTACGTGGCGATCACGTTCGCCGTGTCGGGCAGATCCACCGCCTTCACACGCTCGCCCGCCGCCCTCGCATCGGTGTGGTACACGATGCCGGCGTCCGCCTCGCCCAGCTCGACCTTCGTGAGCACGGCGCGCACGTTCGCCTCATTCGACACGAGGTTCCGGAGCGTCGCATCCCTGAACGCCGCGCCGTAGGCGGGGTCGGCGGCGAGCCGGTCGATGATCTGTCGCGCGTAGCGGCCGATCGGCACCTCCGGCCCGGCGAGGACGAGCTTCACCCCGGGCTTCGCGAGGTCCTTCGGCGACGCGATGGCCGCGCGGTTGGCGGCCGGCACGACGATCACCGGCCGATTGCGCGCGAAGGTCACGGGCGCACCGGCGATCAGATCCCGCTCCGCGACCTTCCTCATGTTCGCCTCGTCGGCGCTGGCGTACACGTCCGCCGGCGCGCCCTGCTCGATCTGCGCAGCGAGCGCGCTCGATGCGCCGAAGTTGAACTCGACGGTCACGCCGGGGTGCGCCTGCTGGAACGCGACGCCGATCGTCCGGTAGACGTCCGTCAGCGACGAGGCTGCGAAGACAGTGACACGGCCGCCGAGCGGCTCGCCCGCGGCGCGCGACGCCGGTGCCGCGCCCGTCCCGCAGGACGCGAGCATCGACGCGACGAGCAGGAGCGCGGCGACGCCGGCGCGCCGGCGGCTGATCGCGCGCGCCACTAGAGCCGCCGCCGGTACGCGTGCAGCCAGTCCAGCGTGCTGCGCGCCGCGCTCGTGCGGGACTCGACCACGAGGTACGCGAAGTCGTCCGGGGAGAGGTCGGAGGCGCGGTCCTCGAGCCGCGCGAGGTAGTCGTGGCAGACGCGGATCTGCGCGTCGACCAGCGCGCGCACCGGGCGCAGGCCGCGGCGGCGCGCGAAGTAGACCTTCAGGAGGAAGTCCAGGCGCACCTGCCGCAGCCGCCTCACCGGCTCGCGCAGCCACTCCGCCAGGACGCGGTCACCCTCGGCCGTGAGCGCGTAGCGCGTGCGCAACGGGCGGGCGCCCTCGCGCTCCTCGCTGCCGGCGATCAGGCCGCGCGCGACGAGGTCTTTGAGCGCGGCGTAGAGCGCCGGCTGGCCGATCGGCGCGACGTCCGCCAGGTCGCCGGTGGCGGCGAAGGCGCGCTGCAGGTCGTAGCCGTGCGACGGCTGCTCGTGCAGCAGCCCGAGCATGGCGTACTGCGCGGGGTTCAGCGCGGGCGCGCCATCTGCGCGGTCCGGGCTCCGGCGGGCGCGAGGCGGCATCGGCGATGCTCTCTGAATACTTTGCTCTTGAGTAATCGCGACATTACCGCGTGCGTCCCCCGCGGCGCAAGGCGTCGCGCGGGAGCCGGGCATCCGCCAAGATGGGCACAGGAGGATCTCCCCTATGACGCCCGAAGAAGCCGCCACCCGTCTGCGTCCCGGCGCTGCCGAGGCGTTCGCCGCCTACACCACGCTGGTCATGGCGAACCGCGCGCAGGTGGAGCGCCTGCGCACCGCGATCCCCGGCGCCGACTTCTGGGAGCAGCGCGCGGAGGGCTTCCGCCCCGGCGCGCGCGAGGCGGACGAGGTGGCGCGGCTGGCCGCCCTCGCCCGCCCCGGCGACACCTGGCTGGACATCGGCGCCGGTGGCGGACGCTTCGCCGTCCCGCTCGCCCGCAGCGTGGCGAAGGTCATCGCGGTCGAGCCGTCTCCCGCGATGCGCGGCGTGCTCGGCGAGGCGATGGCCGCTGCCGGCCGCGACAACATCGAGGTCGTAGACATGCACTGGCCGCCCTCGGCGGACGGGGAGGCGCCCACGGGCGACGCGAGCCTGGCGGCGAACGTGCTGTACGACGCCGCGGAGCTGAAGTCGTTCCTCGCGGCGATGGAGGCGCGCACGCGCCGCGAATGCGTGGTGCTGCTGTCCGACCGCGCCCCCAGCACGCCGGACCCGGCGATCTGGGAGGGCCTGTACGGCGAGCCGCTGCACGCGCTCCCCGGGCTCCGCGAGTTCCTCGCTGTGCTCGGCGCGCTCGGGCGGCGGTTCGAGGTGGCCACGTTCCCGGTGGGCCCCGGCCGCCCGGTCAGCGTGGACGAGGCGCTGGAGCAGACGCGCTGGCGCTACTGGTGCCAGCCCGGCACGCCCGCGGAGGCGCGCCTGCGCTCGCTGCTGCAGGAGCACTACGGGCTGCCGTCCGGCGAGGTGCTGCTGCCGCCGCGCCGCAACTACTCCGCGGTGGTCAACTGGCCGGTGCCGCACGCGGGCTAGCGGGACACCCCGCCTCGCCCGCGCGCGGACCTCGTGCGCTACTTCGGCGTGCAGGCGACGTCCGGGCCGCCCCCGACCGCGAGCGATGCGGGCGGAACGGTGCCCTTGAGCGCCTTGCCCGAGCCATCCTTCACGGCGCTGACGGTGGCGTTCATCGGTCCGTACGAGTTGATCGGGAACGGGATGACGAAGCTGCCGTCGCCCCCCACCGGTCCGGTGACGGTGGCCGGAGCGCCGGTGCCGCCGCTCACCGCCACGGTGACGCTGAATCCGTTCCACGGGATCGCCGCATCAAGCGAGCCGCAGACAATGCCGGCGCTCGCGCCCCCGAGACTATCGTTGCCGGCCGTGAAGGGCGGGTGGTCGTAACCGAGCCCCAGCGTCCCCCCGAACAACACGTCCGGCGCCGGCGTGGGCGTCCCGAAGTCGGCAGGCGTGGGCTGGCCGAACCCGATCGCCGTCGGAGTCGGCGTCGCGTCGAACCCGATCGCGGTGGGGGTCGGCGTCGCCGAGGGAGTGGTGCTCGCGATCGCCTTCGGCGTGCTCGGCGTGCTCGCGGGCGTCGATGTGGTCGTCGGCGACGGCTGCGGGAACCCCCCGGCGGCCTGCCGCTCGTTGAACTCACGTTGCTCGCGGTCGAGCGTGGACTCGCAGACCTCGCCGGGCCCGCATGCGGTGATGACGGCCATCGCCGTCAGCATGAGGGCCATCCATACCCGTCGTTGGAACATCTTTCCACTCCTCTCCCGCACGTTCATACCGTGCAAGAGAGGCGGCAACAACCCGGCCCCTCAGGGGTGCCGCACGCGGGCTAGCGGGACACCCCGCCTCGCCCGCGCGCGGACCTCGTGCGCTACTTCGGCGTGCAGGCGACGTCCGGGCCGCCCCCGACCGCGAGCGATGCCGGCGGAACGGTGCCCGTGAGCGCGGCGCCCGCGGCCGTCTTGATGCCGCCGATCGAGGCGTTCATCGGGCCGTAGGAGTTGATCGGGAACGGGATCATGAACGCGCCGTCGCCGGTGACCGGCCCGGTGACGGTTGCCGGCGCGCCGGTGCCGCCGCTCAGGTTCACCGTCACCGTGGAGCCGGCCGCCACGCCCGTCAGCGCGCCACAGACGATGCCCGCGCTGGCGCCGCCCAGGTTGCCGTTACCCGCCGCGAACGGCGGGTGGTCGAACCCGAGGCCGATCTTCCCGCCGTACGGCGAGGCCGCCGCCGGCGTGGCGGTCGACGTGGACGTGCCGGCGGCCTTCGGCGTGCCGGCCGCGGCCGTCGCGGAGGCCCCCGCTCCGCCCGCCTTCGCCGGGGCGGCGGTCGGCGTGCTGGTCGCGGCGCTGGCCGCCAGCGCGGCCTGCTGCTGGCGGATCTGCTCGAGCGTCCGCTCCTGCTCCTGCTGGCGTCGGATCGCGTCTTCGTCGGACTCGCAGAACTGTCCCGGCCCGCAGGCCACCAGCAGCGATGCGAGCAGCACCGCCGCCCACATCCACGTCCTCTTCGATCGCATCACGGTCATCGGTCCTGCTCCCTCGGGATTCTCGGCGTCCGGCACCCGGCGCACGGGTGTGTCATAGCCGGGCGGCGCGGCCTTGCGCAACCGGTCTTGACGCCCCCGGGAGGCGGGCGCTTAAATACGAGTAATTCAATCAACTTTTATGGGATTGTGCCTCGACGCCCCGCCCGGGCGTCGGGACGGACTGGGGGACGAAGATGACCATCCGCCTGGGCGACGTCGCGCCGGACTTCACGCAGCAGTCGACGGACGGCCCGATCCACTTCTCGGAGTGGAAGGGCGACTCGTGGGCGATCCTGTTCTCGCACCCAGCGGACTTCACGCCGGTCTGCACCACGGAGCTGGGCCAGGTCGCGAAGCTGAAGCCGGAGTGGGACCGCCGCAACGTGAAGCCGATCGGCCTGTCCGTGGACCCGGTCGACTCCCACGAGAAGTGGGTGGGCGACATCAAGGAGACGCAGGGCGAGGCGCTCAACTTCCCGCTGCTCGCCGACGCCGACCGCACGGTCGCCTCGCTCTACGACATGATCCAGGGCGAGTCGCCGACCACGACCGTGCGCTCCGTCTTCGTGATCGACCCGAAGGGCGTCGTCCGCCTCACGCTGACGTACCCCGCCTCCACCGGCCGCAACTTCGATGAGATCCTCCGCGTCATCGACTCCCTCCAGCTGACGGACGGCTACAAGGTGGCCACGCCGGCGAACTGGAAGTCGGGCGACGACGTGGTCGTCCTCCCGGCGATCAAGAACGAGGAGGCCGACAAGCTCTTCCCGAAGGGCTACAAGGAGCTGAAGCCCTACCTGCGCACCACGCCGGACCCGCGCGGGTAGGCCTCGCGCACCCGCACCGGCGAGGCGCGATCGCCACGCAGACGCCGCCCTCCGGGGCGGCGTCGCTGCGTCCGGGGACCGCGCTCGGCCGTGCGATGCCGGGCTACCCCCCTGGGGTTTGACACCGGTCACCCACTGTGTTTCCGTACCGCGGCTAGACGGAGGATCACATGGCATACGACCCCATCCCGGACTCGTGGGACCTCGACACCGACATCGTCGTCGTGGGCGCCGGCAACTCCGGGTTGCCCGCCGCGATCGAGGCGCACGACGCCGGCGCGAAGGTGCTCCTGATCGAGAACAACAAGTACATGGGCGGCCTGATGCGCGCGTCCGGTGGCTTCATGTTCTTCTGCGACACGCACATCCAGAAGAAGCTCGGCGTCGAGGACCACCTCGAATGGGGCATCGAGGATGAGCTCGTGATGAGCGACTTCCGCGCGGTGCCGGAGCTGGTGCGGACGTACGTCACCGGGGGCGCGGAGACGTGCCTCTGGCTGGAGCGCCTGGGCCTGACGTGGGCGGACAAGCTCACCAACGGCGACTGGGGCGCGGGCGCGCGGCGCGACCGTCACGTGCTGCGCACGCACTTCGCGGGCGTGTCGCCCACGGGCTTCTACCCGGGCGGCTTCCCGGACGGGCAGAACGGCTTCGCCCTCACCACGGTGCTGGAGAAGACCGTGCGCGACCGCGGCTTCCCGGTGCTCTTCGAGCACCGCATGCGCCGCATCTACCGCGAGCAGGACGGACCGGTGATCGGCATCCAGGCCGAGACGCCGAACGGGACGGTGAACATCCGCGCGCACAAGGCGGTGATCCTCGCCAGCGGCGGCGCGACCACCAACGAGCAGCTGGTGCGCGCGTGGGACCCCCGGCTCGTGAACGACGCGATGTACTCGGACGGCCTGCCGTACATGGAGGCGATGGGCGACGCGTTCATCGCGGGCGAGGACGTGGGCGCCGGCCTCTCCGACATGTCGTTCGTCTCCTTCCTCCCGGTGAAGTTCGGCAGCATCTACTACAGCCTCTCCCAGACCGAGGTGGAGGAGGGCGTGAAGGTGCAGCCGACCGGCGTCCTCATGACCGCGAAGAATGAGGGCTACAACCGCGTCATCCTGGTGAAGAACGACGGCAACCGCTACATCAACGAGGCGGAGGCCACGCACAAGAACCCGGACATCCCGCGTGACGTGAACTCCGTCCCGCCCGCGGAGTACCCGGAAGAGCCGTTCATGCGGAAGTTCCTCGCCCTGCCGAACCCGAAGAACGTGTGGGCCGTCCTGGACGACGACCAGGTCACGGAGCTCGGCTGGCCGAAGGACCAGTTGAACGACCCGCAGCCGCTGCGCGGACGCGGCCTGCACCCCGACAGCGTGGCCGTCGCCGACACGCTGGAGGAGCTCGCCGACAAGATGGGCGTCAACAAGGAGAACTTCCTTGAGACGACGCGCCGCTACAACCGCTTCGTGGATGCCGGCGTGGACGAGGACTTCGGGAAGCCGCAGCCGCTCTTCGCGATCTCCAAGGCGCCGTACTACGGCGTGAAGATGAACGTGATCCGCCACACGCCCGCGGGCGGCATCCGCATCAACACGAAGGCGCAGGTGCTGGACCGCCACGCGCAGTGGGACATGCGGAAGGCGATCACGATCGACGAGGAAGCGGTCATCCCGCACCTCTACGCGGTCGGTGAGGCTTCGGCGTTCGTCGGATTCCGTCGCGCGCACCGCAAGACGGGGCCGATCCTCACCATGGGACGCATCGCCGGCCTCGCGGCCGCGAAGGAGCAGTCGATCTAGCGATCGCACCGATCGCACCGGCGCACCCCGGCAAGAAGTTGGAGAGAAGAGGCCCGCGATGATGCGGGCCTCTTCGTTGGCGTCGCGTACGCCGTCGCACGAGAGAGCGAAGAGCGCATCGCGCGGACGCATGAGCCTCCGTGCGAGTTTGCATGCCCGCATCACCACAACACTGGGGAATGGGAAGGTCGAGTCGACCGCGCGAGCGCGCTGTGAAAGCGCGCGAACCTCACTTGTGGGGTGGCGGGTGACGCCCCTACAAGAAATCGTAGGGCGACCAAGGAGAGGAGCGTCGTCGATCCCATCTTCGTTCGAATCGACTGACTACGAAGCTCCTGATGGCGGCCAGTCCTGGGCGGTGCGATTCGCCGGACACGCCGCAATCACCGAACGCGAACGGGATGTTCTCGGCGTACTCCTCGTCGGCTCAACGGTACCGGAAGTCGCGCGGCGACTCGGGCTCGCGACCTCCACCGTGCGGATGCACGTGAAGAACCTGCACTCGAAGTCCGGCACCAACAACCTGCATTCGCTGGCCGTCTGGGCGCTCGTGCACCACGAGTGCTGCTGGCACGGCTAGCGCCTCACCGTAGCCACAGCACGACGTCCGCCACACCCAGCGCGATCGCCGGGCCGTACGGCATCGTGCTCGCGCGCGCGCCCCGGCGCACGGCGATGACCACGAGCGCGAGCACCCCGCCCGCGATCGCCATCGCGACGAGAAACGCGAGGACGTGCGTGACGCCGGCCACCGCGCCCGCGCCGGCCATCAGCTTCACGTCCCCCATGCCGAACGCGCCGCGCGCCGCGACGGCGAGGACGATCCCACCGCCCAGCGCGACGAACGCGCCCAGCGCTGCCTCGACGCCGCTGCCCCGTGCCACGGCCACGGCGAGCGCGAGCGTGAGCGCGCCGGCGGACAGCGCGTTCGGGATGCGTCGCGTCCGCACATCGATCGCGGCGGCCACCACGAACGGCGCGAGCAGCACGAAGGTGCGCGCCGGCGCGTCGAGGCGCGCGACCAGCACGCCCGCCGCCGTCGCGACGAGCGCCGCGGCCGCCACCACCCACGCGTGGCGCGACATCACGCCGCGCCGGACGGGAACTCGATGTGGTCGCCGGGGCGCAGGCCGCACGCCGCTGCCGCGCCCGCGCGCAACTCGATCGCCACGTGCGCGCGGCGGACGAAGGGCACGAAGCGCCACGGGCGCAGCGCAGGCACCACACGCAGCACGCGCCCCTCACGGTCCAGGAAGACCACGTCGATCGGATAGCGCATGCCGCAGGTGTGCACGCCGTTGCACGGACGGATCAGGAGCGCCTCGCCGGGCCGCAGCGGCGGCCGCGCCAGCAGTCCACGCAGCCGCTCCCACGGGTTGCGCGTGACGCGGCCCCAGTGCGCGAGCGGGAGTTCCGTACGCGCGTTGAGCGCGAACAGCGTGGAGGGGATGACCGTCATCACACACCTCTCATCGTGCGGAGCAGCTGCAGCACCGCCGGCCCCAGCACCACCACGAACAGCGCCGGGAAGATGAAGAACACCAGCGGGAAGAGCATCTTCAGCGGCGCCTTCATCGCGGCCTCCTCGGCACGCTGGCGGCGCTGCGTGCGGAGGTGGTCGGCCTGCGCGCGCAGCACCTGGCCGAGGCCCATGCCGGTCTGCTCCGCCTGCAGCAGCGCGGTGACCAGCGCGGCGACCGAGGCGACGCCGGTGCGCGTGGCGAGCCCCTGGAACGCACGCCGCCGACCGAGGCCGAGGTTGATGTCCGCGAGCACGTGCCGCAGCTCATCGAACAGCGGGCCGTCGCCGCGCTCGATGATCCGCTCGAACGCGGCCTCGAGGCCCAGGCCGGCCTCCACCGAGACCACGACGAGGTCCAGCACGTCCGGGAGCGCGCGGTCGACCGCGCGCTGCCTCCGCGTGACGCGGCCGGACAGCCACACGATCGGCGCGATGAAGCCGAGGCCGACGCAGGCGGCGACCAACAGCACGCCCTGCTCGTGCCCGCGCAGCGCTGGCGCCGTGACGAGCCCGAGCGCGAGCGGCGCGACGACGAGCAGCACGAGGAACGTCCCCGGCGTCATCGGCTGGCCGGCGGCCGCGAGCCGCGCCTCGATCACGCGGCCCAGGCTGCGCGGGAGCAGCGCCGTAGCCGCGCCGGCCATCTCACCGGCCAGCGGACGCACCACGCGGTCGCGCAGGCCGGGGCCGTCCGGACCGCCGGCCACCTCGCCGCGGATCTGGTCGAGGCGCAACGCCGTCGCGCTCCGCTCGCGGCGCAGCAGCCCGATCGTCGTCGAGAACAGCGCGAGCCCGACGAGCACCGCCGCGAGGATCGCCATCCGCGTGCCCTCCCCCGCCTCGACCGCGACCTAGTAGTCCACCTGCGCGATGCGGCGGACCAGCAGGAAGCCGACCCCCTGCAGCCCCGCCGCGCCGAGCACCATGAGCCGGCCCACCGGCTCCTCGATCAGCACCGCCATGTGCGAGGGCTGCAGCGCCGTCATGACCGCGGCGAAGCCGAGCGGCAGCATGCCGACGACCCACGCCGACATACGCGCCTGCGCGGTGAGCGTGCGGATCTCGCCGCGGATGCGAACGCGGTCGTGGATCATCTGCGCGATGTTCGTCAGCACCTCGCCCAGGTCGCCGCCGACGCGGCGCTGCACGAGCACCGCCGAGACGACGAGGTCGAGGTCCTCGTCCTGCGTGCGCGCGAGCAGGCGTTCGAGCGCCTCGTCCACGCTCACGCCGAACTCGATCTCGCGGATCGTCGCGCGCAACTCGGAGGCGATCGGATCGACCTGTTCGCGCGCCGCGAACTCCACGCTCTGCATGAAGCCGAACCCCGCGCGCAGCGACGAAGCGATCAGCTCGATCGTCTGCGCTACCTGCGCGTTCAGCCGCCGCCCGCGCGACGCCCCTCGACGCGCGACGAGCAGCGGAGGCACGAGGCAGCCGACAGCGACGGCGACCATCGCGAGCGGCAGCGATCCGCGCGCGACCATCGTCACCAGTCCCGCTCCCGCGCCGGTGAGGGCGGCGATCGCGAAGTAGTCCATCACCGTCCACGCGAGGCCGGCGCGGCGGATCGCCGTCTGGACGCGCCCGCTGCCCGCCCCGCCGCTCCTCGGCCGCGCGGCCCGCGCCGGGCGTGTGCTCGCGGGCGCCGCAGCGTGTCCGCTCAGCGCATCCAGCCGCGCGGCTGCCTCGCGCCGGTCGGCGCTGAGCGCCCGGTCGATGCCCCGCACGGCGAGGAAGCACGCCGCCGTCACGAGCAGCGCCGCGAGGACCGGGAGCGCCTGGGCGGCCGTCGCGGGGATCGTCACGCGGACTCCCAGCGGTTGGTGCGCAGCAGGTGCACCGGGAACGGCACGCCCGCGCGCTCGAAGCGGTCGAGGAAGTGCGGCTGCAGGCCGGTCGCCACCAGCGCGCCGGAGATGCGGCCATCCTCGGCGCGGCCGTCTACCTGGAAGAGGAACAGGTCCTGCAGCGTGACCATGTGCCCCTCCATCCCCGCGACCTCCGTGACGTGCGTGACGCGACGGCTGCCGTCCGGCATGCGCGTGATCTGCACCAGCAGCTGCACGGCGGATGCGATCTGCTCGCGGACCGCCGTGTCCGGGAGGTCGAGACCGGCCATCAGCACCATGTTCTCCACGCGGCTCAGCGCGTCGCGCGGGCTGTTCGCGTGCACCGTGCCGATCGAGCCGTCGTGGCCGGTGTTCATCGCCTGCAGCATGTCGAACGCCTCGCCGCCGCGGACCTCGCCCACGATCACCCGGTCGGGGCGCATGCGCAGTGCGTTGCGGAGCAGGTCGCGCTGCGTGATCTGCCGCGTGCCCTCGATGCTCGGCGGGCGCGCCTCCAGCGAGACGACGTGCGGCTGCTGCAGCTGCAGTTCCAGCGGATCCTCGATCGTCACGATGCGCTCCGCGTCGCCGATGTAGGACGACAGCACGTTGAGCAGCGTGGTCTTGCCGGTGCCGGTGCCGCCGGCGACGAGGATGTTGAGGCCGGCCGCGACGCACGCCTGCAGGAACTCCGCCGCCGCCGCGGAGAGCGTGCCGATGCGCACCAGGTCGTCCGCCGTCAGGCGCTGCCGCGCGAACTTGCGCAGGGTGATCGTCGCGCCACGCGGAGCGGCGGGCGGGATGACGATGTTCACGCGCGAGCCGTCCGGCAGGCGCGCGTCGACCATCGGCGAGGCCTCGTCCACGTGACGGCCCAGCGGCCCGACGATCCGCTCGATGACCCGCGCCAGGTGGTCGTCGTCGCGGAAGCGGCGCACCGAGCGGGAGAGGCGACCCGCGCGCTCGACCCAGATGCTGTGCGGGCCGTTCACCATCACCTCGGAGACGCTGTCGTCGCGGAGCAGCGGCTCGAGCGGGCCGAGGCCGAGGACGTCGTCCACCACCTCGTCGATCAGCGTCTGGCGGAACTCGCCCATCCCCTGGAGCTGCTGCTGGCCGAGGATCGCGCCGGCGTCCTCGCGCAGCGCGCGCCGCGCGTCGGCCGGGGCCATCTTCGCGAGCCGGTCGGGATCGAGGTCCTCGATCAGGCGTTCGTGGAGCCGCACGCGCGTCGCCTGGAGGGCGGGCGGCAGCGTGGGCGGCTCCACGAACGCAGGAGGCGGCGCGGGGGACGCCGCCGGGGGTGTGGTGGCCGATGCACCGACCGGCATCGGTGCATCGACCGTGGACGCCGTCGGCGGCGCGGGGACCTCGGCGTGACCGCCGAAGCGATGCCGGAGCATCACGCGCCCCGCCGGCGGAACAGGCCAAACATGGAGGAGGAGGGCGTGCGCACGGGGGCGCCGCCGAAGTGCGCCGCCAGTGCGCACACCTCCAGCGAGAGCCGGGCGCGCGGCTGCGCCAGCACCAGCGGCTCCCCACGCTGCGTGGAGTTCGGCACGGCGCGGTCATGCGGGAT
The DNA here is from genome assembly GCA_050249515.1 of Dehalococcoidia bacterium. Lineage (GTDB taxonomy): Bacteria > Chloroflexota > Dehalococcoidia > UBA2979 > UBA2979 > SHYQ01. The sequence continues at coordinate 12,606 of JBFWQJ010000063.1, forward strand.
CGTCCAGAACACCTCGTACCCCACGGCACGCGAGAGGTCGGTGTCGCTCACGGCCGTCGCGTTCGTGGCGTGGTTCACGACGAGCTTCAGGCGGTCCTCGTCGAAGCCCTCGCGCTGCAGAGCCTGCAGCGACATCTTCGCGTCCTTCACGCTCGCGATGTCCGCGCTCGTGACGAGCAGCGCGGCGGTCGACTCGTCCAGCGCGGCGGCGACCTGCGGATTGAACGTGCCGGGCGTGTCCACGATCAGGAAGTCGAACGACGCCGCGAGCCGCCGGAGCACCGCGGCGATCGCGTCGGGGTCGGGCTGCGCCTCCACGCTCTGCGTGTGCCGCGCGGCGAGCACGTGCACGCCGGAA
>JBFWQJ010000064.1:0-12840 GCA_050249515.1 Dehalococcoidia bacterium
CGCCGGTGATGTTCGCGATCGACCCCATCGCGGAGCCGCCGACGCGGTCGTAGTCGAGGCCGGGGACGTCGCCGGTCAGCTGACCCGCGATCCGGAGCGTGCCGCCTCGCTTCGCCTGCGCGGCGTACGAGGCGACGGCCGTCGGCGTCCCCTGCGCCGCTGTCGCCACGGCGGTCGGTGCGCCGCCGCCGCCTCCGCCTGCGCACCCGATCAGTGCCGCACCGGCGAGGCCGGCCGCGCCGACGGCGCCTCCGCGGAGCACCGCGCGCCGCGACGGTCGCGAGCGGCCCATGCCGGACCAGTAGCCCGAGTCTCCCATGTCAGTCCCCTCACTGCGCGGCCGCACCACGAGTGTGGGCCGTCGATTCGTTGCAGCGGTTATAACACCAGAGTATGACCGCCGGTGAGGTGAATACGCCGGTGGGAGGGTGACGGATTCGCGGATCGGGGCCGGGCGCGACTGCGGGCGGCTCAGTCCTCGTCCGCGCCGAGGTAGTCCGGGAGGCCGGGGTCGAGGCGCAGGCCGGCGTCGATCTCCTCGCGGGCGCGGGCAAGCGCGGCGTCGAGTTCGGCCGGGCTCGGCTCGTGGAAGACGCCGGTGCGGAGGAACAGCAGGCCGAGGCGCGGGAACGCGCCGGTCGCGGCCTGCAGCGCGCGGGCGTACAGGCCGATCTGCACCAGGTAGGGCGCCGCCGCCTGGACCTCGCGGCCCGGGGTGACGCGGTCGGTCTTGAAGTCCACCACGCACCACGCGCCCTGCGCGGTGCGATAGAGCAGGTCGATCTGGCCGTGCACGGGGATGCCGTCCCAGTCCCAGGCGAACGGCACCTCGAAGCGCGCGTCGCCACCCGCGGCGGCGCGGCCGACGTCCGAGGCGGCGAACCGGTCCACCAGCGCCTGTGCGTCCGCCGCGAGCGCGTCGCGCGTGGCCTCGTCGGCGATCGGGACCTCCTCCAGCACGATCCGCGCGAGCGCCGCGGCGTCGAAGGCGTTGCCCGCGAGCGCGCGCGCCTCGATCGCGCGGTGCACGATGCGCCCGCGCACGAGGCCGAGGCCGTCGCCGGCACCGGTGCCCCACTGGTGGTGGTCGCCGAGTCGGAGCGCGGTCACGGGCGTGCTCGCGCGGATCGGGATCACCGGGCCGCGCTCCAGAAGCGGCGGGAGGTAGTCCACCTGCGCCTCGGCGGGCGGCACGGCCACCGTGTCCGGGTACGGGCGGCGGGTGCGCTCCTGCTCCTCCGGGTCGACGAGCGGGCGCGACTCGACGCCGGCGAGGAGGCCCGCGTCCAACGCGCGCATCGCGGCGTGCAGCCAGCCGTTCCCGTTCGGGCCCGGGTTGTTCCCTGAGACGTACAGGTAGTCGCCCGCGCGGGTCGCCGCGACGTAGAACAGCCGCAGGTGCTCCTCCGCGTCGTCCTGCCGGTCGAGGTGCTGGAGGTAGGCGTAGAAGCCGGGCTTCGGACGCGTCTCGTCATCCTCGTCGCGGTCCAGCGTCATCGACACGCCTTCGCCCACGCGCCAGCGGACCGCGTCGCCGGAGCCGCGCGGCGCCTCGTGCGCGAGCGGCACGAAGACGATCGGGAACTCCAGTCCCTTCGCGCCGTGGATCGTCATCACCTGCACCGCATCCGGACGGTCGAGGACGGCGGGGCCTTCGCGCGTCACGAGCTCGTCGCGCCGCTGGACGAGGTAGTCCACCACCTGCGTCAGCGTGTAGCCCGCGAGCTCGCGGCAGATGCGGACGAGCTTGCGGATGTTCGCGACGCACTGCTCGCCGCCGCTGACCGCCGCCCACGTCGCCTCGACGGCGGTAGCGTCCAACGCCTGGTCCAGGAGCTCGGCGGCGGAGGCGGTGCGCGCCGCGCGCTGGAGCGCGCGCAGCGTTTCCGCGGCGAAGCGACAGCGGTCGCGCTCGTCCGCCTCGACCGCCGCGGGCGGGTCGGCGAGCGCGAGGCGCAGCGGCGGTTGGCCCGGGGCGCGCAGCGCGAGCAGCGTGTCGTCACGCAGCACGAACATCGGCGAGCGCAACACACCGACGAGCGCGATGTCGTCGTCCGGCTCGGAGAGCCAGCGCAGCAGGTTGCCCAGGTCGACCACCTCGGCGCGGGTGAAGAAGCCGCCGCCGCTGGGCGTGGCGAAGGGGACGCCGTTCGCGTCCAGCGCCTGCTCGAAGGTGTGGACGTGCGTCAGCCCGCGCATCAGCACCGCGATGTCGCCGGGGCGGGCCGGCCGGTAGTCTCCGGCGCGCTTGTCCCAGATCGCCGGCGGCGCGTCGAGGATCCCGCGGATCTCCTGCGCCACCGCTTCCGCTTCCGCGAGCCACTGCTGCGTCCGCCCGCCGATCGGCGTGAGCACCAGGTGCGGGGCCGGCGGCGGGTCGGACGGACGCCCCGTCATCGGCTCCATCGTCACCGCGGTGCCCGCGAAGGCGACGTCGAACAGGTCGTTCGTGTGCCGCACCAGGTCGCGGTGCGTGCGGAAGGAGGCGGAGAGCGGCAGCAGCAGCCCGCCCCACGACCGCACCAGTTCGCGCAGCTCACGGAACTGGCGCACATCGGCGCCGCGGAAGCCGTAGATCGACTGCTTCTCGTCGCCGACGAGGAAGAGGCGCGGCCGTCCCTCGCCCTCACCGAGGAGCAGCCGGACGAGGCGCGCCTGCACCGGGCTCACGTCCTGCGCCTCGTCCACCATGACGTGGCGGAAGCGCGCCCGGCACGCCGCGGCGACGCGGTCGTGCCCCGCCAGCAGCGCCACGGCGGCGACCTCCAGGTCGAGGAAGTCGAGCGCGTGGCGTTCGCGCTTCGCGGCGGCGTAGCGCGCGCAGGCGTCCTCGAAGAGCGCGCGGAGGCCGGGCATCGCGCGGACGGCGGTGTCGTCGTCGGTGGTCCACAGCGGGACCTCCTTCAGCGTCGCCTTCACCCCTTCGCGCACGTCCTCCAGGCGCTTCTTCACGTCCGGGAGGTCGGCGGCCCAGGCAGCCTTCCGCCCGCCGACCAGGTTCACGGCGCGGGTGTACGCCTCCAGCCGCTCCGCCCACTCGGCGGTGCCGCCGGTCGCCGGGTCGCCGAGGGCGGCGCGCGCGGCGCTGATCTTGGTCGCCAGCAGGTCGCTCGGGTCGAGCACCAGCGACAGGACGTCGTCGAGGTGGGCGGGCACCTGCGCGCGCAGCGGGTCGAGGGCGACGCGCGCAGCGTCCTCCATGCGTCCGCGCAGATCGATCACCATCGACTCGGCGTCCGCGGGCATCGCGGCGAAGGCGGCGGCCACGTCGTCGCGCGACTGGAGCATGACGGGCAGCATCTGCGAGGCCTGGTACACGCCAAGGGCGCGCAGCAGATCGGTGCGGTCGTCGCCCGCCTCCGCGGCCTCATCGATCGCGCCGACGGCGGCAGCCCCGCGAAGCAGCTCCGCCTCGTCCTCCGCGAGCACGGCGGCGCGCGGGTCGAGGCCGGCCTCCACCGGGTACTCGCGCAGCAGCCGCAGGCACAGGCCGTGGATCGTGCCGATGATCGCGTCGTCCACCTGCGGGCGGTGGGCGTGCAACTCCACGCGCGTCATCACCTCGCGTCGCACGCGCTGCCGCATCTCCGCCGCGGCCGCCTCCGTGAACGTCACCGCGACGATCTCCGGGATCGTGCAGCGACCGAGGAGCGCGACGTAGCGCTCCACCAGGACATGGGTCTTCCCGCTCCCGGCGCCCGCCGACACCGCGATGTCGATGTCGCCGGCCTCCACGATCGCGCGCTGCTCCGCGGTCAGCTCCACTGCTTCCTCCGCGAGAAGGAGTTGACGCGGCAGGCGTGCTGGAAGGCGCAGTACCACGGGCACTTGTCCACGTTCGGGGCGACCCGGAACTCCCCGTCCGCGATTCCCTCGCGCGCCTCGATCGCTCGCTCGGCGGCGGCGTCCAGCAGCTCGCGGTCTTCGGGGCGCGCGCTGTCCAGCGCCCACTCCGCCTTCGGCGCACGCAGGAACGCGTAGCGCGCGACGACGCGCGCCTGCCCGAAGATCTGCTGCGCGGCGAGCGCGTAGAGCTGGAGCTGGAGCAGGCGGCCCTTCTCGACCTCGGACCGCTCGAGGGCCTTGCCGCTCTTGTAGTCCACGATCTGGATCAGCCCGGGACCGCGGTCCAGCCGGTCGATCGAGCCGCGGAAGCGCAGTGGCGGCTCCGCCCCCGGGACCTCCGCATCGAAGCCACGCTCACCCGGCTCCGTGGAGGTGATCCCCAGCGCCTCGTTCGCGCGCGCCTCGCGCCGCACGAGTGACTCCAGCTGGTCGAGCGCGAGGTCGCCCTCGTAGCGCCAGAGCGCGGCACGACCGAAGGCGTAGCGCTCCGGCGCGGCGTCCCAGGTGACGCGACCCTGAGCGCGGATGTGCGTGATCACCTCGTCGAGGTTGGAGGAGTCCAGCGCCTCGCCGCGCGCGACCAGCGGCGCGATCGCCGCTTCCAGGATCTCGTGGACCACGCTGCCGCGCGTGCGGGCGTCGCCCTGTCCCTGCTCCTCGTCCAGCTCGCGGAGGTGCAGCGCGTAGCCGCCGAAGAACTGGAACGCGCAGGTCTGGTAGGACTCGATCTGCGTCGGGCTCCAGCGCCGCTCCCCCTCCAGCAGCCATGCGACGTCGGCACCCGGCAGCGCGCCCTCGTGCGGCCCCGCCGGCGAGAACGAGCGACGGCGCTGCTCCACGGGCGCGGCCACGCGCACCACGCGCTCCCACGCGGGCAGGTCGGACGGGCGGCGCACCTCGGCGGGCCACCCGCCGACGAGGCCGATCGCGAGCTCGCGGACGGAGGCGGCGCGCTCGGGCGCGACGGCTGTGCGCACCTCCTCCACGGCGACGCCGGCTGACTCGAAGTAGTACGAGGCGGCGGCGGGGCGGCCGCTCGCGTTGAGACGCGTCCGCCAGAGCGAGGTGGCCCGGTCCGCGCGGCTGCGCACGACACGCCACAGGTCGTCCTCGGCGGCGCGCGGCTCCGGCGGCAGCGCCAGTCCCGCGGCCGCCAGCGCGCCGCGGGCGTCGCGGTCCAGGAGCGCGCCGGTGCGCTGCGGGGCGGGGAACTCGCCCTCCGATAGCCCGCCGACGAAGACGTGCGCGAAGCGCAGCCCCGCGACCGTGTGCATCGGCGCGAGCAGCACGCCGCCGGCCTCGCGGATCAGCGTGCTCGGGCGCTCCATGCGCGCCTCGAGGTCGGCGACGAACGCCTCGAACGGCACCTCGTCCGCCCCCAGTGCCTGCTCCACGGCGGCGAACGCGCGCAGCTCGGCGCGCAGCGCGTCCAGCTCCACGGCCAGCGTGGGGTAGGCCTCGAGGTCGGTGTGCACCCACGCCTCCGCGCCGAAGAGCGCGTCGTCCAGCGCGCGTGCGTGGGCACCCGGCGTGCGCCGCGTCTCCGGGTCGAGGACGCGCGCGAACGCCTCGACGGCCGCACTCCACGCGGCGGCGGCGCGCCCGTAGTCGTCCGCGTCGCTGCGGCCGGCGCCCGCGCTCTCCACCGCGGCGGGGATGCGCCGGAGCACCTCGAGGCTGGACCACAGGCTGCTGGTGCGCGCGATGCGGCGGACACGGTCGAGGTCCGGCCCGGCGAAGCCGAATCGGGCCCAGGAGGCGAACCCCGCGGACAGCGCGTCCGCCACGTCGCGCACCCGCCAGCCGTGGACGCCGACGCGCAGGAGCTGGAGCAGCCACGCACCGAACGGTCGCGCCGCGAGCCGCTCGCCCGCCGCCGGGTCCAGGGGCAGCCGTGCCTCCTCGAACACCCGTCGCGCCAGCGCGAGGTGGGGCGTGACCTGCCGGAAGGTCACAGCGAAGTCAGACGGGCGCAGCGCGGGGTCCGCGCCGAGGCGCGCCTTGATGGCGCGTGCGATCTCGCGCAGTTGCGACTCGGCATCGGCGGCGCTGCTCGCCTCGATGTCGGTGGCGGCGGCAGGGTCGGGCAGCGTCTCGCGGGTGGCCGCGGGCACGGCGTCGCTGAGCGCGGCGAGTGACCACGCGCCGCGTTCGCCCGCTTCGGGGTCGAGCGCACACCACACCTCGGCCCGCTCCGCGAGCGCGGCGACCAGCGCCACGTCGCCGCGCTGGAGGTACGCCGCGCCGTCGATGAGCACGAGCGGGGGAACGGTGGCGGCGGCGCGCACGCCCGCCGCGGCGAGGAGCACGCGTTCAGCGGGCTCGCGCCACCCGCGCGCCTCCAGCGCGGCGCGGTACGCCGCGTAGATCGCGGCCAGCGCGCGCAGGTCGAGGTCGGTCGTGGCACGCGCGGCGGCCTCGAACCGCGCGGGGTCGACACCGTCGGCTGCGAGGTCCGCGACCGCCGAGGCAACCAGCGCGCGGAGTCCGGGCGCGTCCGCGATCGGGGCGAAGCGCGCGGCCGGCCCGTCGCCGCGCGCCAGCTCGCGGGTGACGCGGCCGAGCAGTTCGCGCGCCACCTCGACCGAGGCGACCGGCGCGGCGGGCGCGTGGCGGGCCGCGTACAGGCCGAACGTGGTCACGTCGACGCCGAAGGCGACCTTCGTGCGCGCCACCAGGCGGCGGCGGAACTGGTCCGCGTGGCGTGCCGTCGGCACGAGCACGAGCGTCTCGGCGAAGGGGGCCGCGGCGTAGCGCGCGGCGGCGACCTCGATCAGCCGTTCCGTCTTCCCGCTGGCGGGCGGGCCGAGGACGAGCGTCAGGCCGGGCGTCGCGCCCGCATCCGGGGTGGGCATCGCGCGCCGCGGCCTACCGGCCGAGGACCTCCGCCGGGTTGGCCTGCACCATGCGGCGCACCTGCTCCTTGCTGAACCCCGCGTCCAGGAACCGCTCCATCCACGAGCCGAATCCGGCGGGGGCGGGCGGGTTCGGCGCCTGGCCCAGGTCCGTGGACAGCACCACGTGCTCCGGCCCGACCGCGCGCACGTCCGCGATCATCGCCGCCGCGGCCTCCTCGCCGCCCTCGCGGAAGGAGTTGGTGCCCGCCTGCTCCACGAACGCACCGAGGCCGGCGAGGGCCGTCTGCACCTCCACCGGGATGCCGAACGGCGTGGCGTGCGAGACGACGGAGCGGATGCCTCGGCGGCGCGACTCGGTGACCAGCGCCATCGTCTCGTCCGGGGAGAGGTGGCCGCTGCACAGCGTCGCCCCGTGCTGCGCGATCAGGTCGAGCAGGTCGTGGACGACCGGCTTGAGCGCCCCGGCGTCGTCGAGGACGGTCATCGCCTCGGCGCGGGCGTTCCAGCGGCCGTAGTGGTCGCGCGACCAGGCGCTGTCGAAGGTCGGGAACCACACGACGGTCGTGCCGATGCGCAGCGCGGCGTCGAGCGCGTCCGGGTTGAGCCCGCCCACGGCGTGGTCCAGCGCGATCGCGCCATACAGCGTCGTCCCCGGCACCTCCGGCTGAAGCGCCCACGCGAGGATCTGGGACGGCAGCTCGTGGCTCTTCAGCACGATCCCCGCCATGCCCGCCTCGGCGGCGGCGTGGACCAGCTGGCGCGCGTCCATCTTCCGCTCCGCGAACGGGTCGGGGGACCAGTGGGCGTGCAGGTCGATGGCGCCCCGCAGCAGATCGCGCGCGTCGTCGCGGAGTTCGGAGAGGGTCTCGGCTCGGTAGGGGGTGGCCACGGCGGCTCCTTCGCGCGTCGGCGGGCTGGCTCGGGGCGCACGATAGCAGCATCGCCCGGCGGCCACGAACCACGCCCGCGCAGGCGGGCGCCCGCCGTGCTCATCAAGCGTTTGATGGTCTGCGTCCGCCCCCGCCACGAGGCTGTACGGGCGCCGCAGGCGGCGCGTCGGCTTCTCGACTCCTCGACCGCTCGACCACGCTGGGAGGTTCCATGCGCGTCTCCATGTCGCTCCATTCGCCGATCCGGGAGATCCCCCCGATGGTCAAGCGCGCGGAGGAACTCGGCTTCGACATGTTCGTGGCGAACGAGACCTCGTTCGAGCCGATGCTCATGCTCGGCGCGGCGGCGCTCGCCTCGGAGCACGCGATCCTCACCACGGGCGTGGCGCTGGCGTTCCCGCGGTCGCCGTACGTCATGGCGCAGGCGGTGTGGGAGATCCAGCGCGCGTCGAACGGGCGGGTGCTGCTCGGGCTCGGGTCGCAGGTGAAGGGCCACATGGAGCGCCGCTTCTCCATCCCCTGGGCGCCGCCGGGCCCGAGGATGAAGGACTACATCGCCTGCCTGCGCGCGATCTGGCGGACGTGGCAGTACGGCGACGCCCCCGCGTACGAGGGCGAGTACTACCGCTTCCTGCGCATGAATCCCGCCTCCAACCCCGGCCCGATCGACCACCCGGACATCCCGATCGTCGTCTCCGCCGTGAACCCGTACATGGCGCGCCTCGCGGGCGAGGAGGGCGGCATCGTCACGCACTCCTTCACCACGGACCGCTACATGCGCGAGGTGCTGCTGCCGAACGTCCTCGCCGGCGCGGAGAAGCGCGGCCGCAAGAAGTCGGAGCTCTCGATCCGCGCGGGCGGCTTCATCGCCACCGGCAAGACCGAGGAGGACGTGCACAAGATGCGCGAGTGGGTGCGCTCCCGCGTCGCGTACTACGGCTCCACGCGCTCCTACCACGGCGTGCTCGCCCTCGATGGCTGGAGCGAGGAGGGCGCGGCGCTGCACCGGCTCTCCATGGAGAACCGCTGGCAGGAGATGACCGACCTGATCACGGACGAGATCCTCGATGAGTTCTGCGTCGCCGGGACCTGGGACGAACTGCCGAAGGTGCTGACGGAGCGCTACGCCGGCATCGCCACCGACATCTCGTTCTCGCCGAAGATCGAGAGCGAGGCGGACGCGGAGCACGTGGCCGACGTCGTGCGGCAGATCAAGGCGATCCGCCCGTTCGGCGTGGACGACTAGCGAGTCTCCTCGCCCCGCGCACGACCGTGACGAGGCGCCCGCAGGGGCGCCTCGTTCGTCGTCCGGGCTACGCGGCGGCGCGCGCGCCGGGGTGCACCGGTGGTGGCGACAGCACGAACGCGACGGCCGCGACGACGCAGACGACGGCGAAGGCGAGGAACGCGGGGACGTAACCGCCGGTCGTGTCGAAGACGATCGCCGTGATCAGCGGGGCGAACGCGCCTACGAACGTGTTCGCGAGCTGCGAGTAGCCCGTCAGCGAGCCCACGATCCGCCGCCCGAAATAGTCCGGGATCGCCTGCGCGTTCAGCAGCTGTCCGCCGGACACCGCAACCCCCAGCCAGAACGTGGTGAGCGCGATCCCGAGGAACGCGTGCTGCATGCTGAACACCGTGATCGAGGTCGCGTAGATCGCCGCGTACGCGATCATCGTCCGGTAGAGGCCGATGCGGGCCAGGAAGAAGCCCCAGACCCAGCGCCCGCCGAACACGCCGAACCCGTAGACGGAGACGATCCACGCGCCGTCCGCCTTCGTGAAGCCGAACGACTGCACGAACGCGGAGATGTTGATGAAGATCGCGCCGGACGGCATGGACACCAGCAGGAAGCCCAGCGTCATCAGCCAGAAGGCGCGCGTGTGCAGCGCCTCGCTCACCGTCCACGGCGCCTCGGCGGGGCGCGGGCCGGCGGCGGCCTCGGCGGCGGCGCGCTGCTCGGGCGTGTCGCCGTCCGGCAGCAGGCCCACGTCCTCCGGGCGGCGGCGGATCACGATCCACGACAGCGGCGAGACGGTCAGGCACCCGATGCCGACGATGAGCCAGACGGCGCGCCAGCCGTAGTGGGACTCCACCCACACCGCCGCCGGCACCGCCGCGATGCCCGCGGTCGCGCTGCCCATGGTGAACCACATGAATGCCCGCGCGCGCTCTCGGACGAACCAGTTGGGGATCACCACGCGCGGGCCCAGCAGGTTGATCCCGGGCGTCGCGATGCCGTACAGCACCCACGCCAGGTAGAACCCGGCCGCCCCCTGCGAAGACGAGACCATGATCAGGCCGACACCGGCGATCAGGGCGCTCACCGTCATCAGCATCCGCGAGCCGTACCGGTCCACCACGGGGCCCAGGGGCGCGGCAAGCAGTCCGGCGATCATGCGGTTCACGCTGAGGACCAGCGTGATGCTGGTCTGGCTCCACCCGAGCCCCTGCTGCATCGGCAGGATCATCGCGCCGAAGATCCAGCCGCCGGCGCCGGCCGTGAGCAGTTGCGAGTAGTACGAGATCAGGACGATCCACCAGCCGCGGTACACGCCGCGGACGCGTGCCGTCTGGGACGCAAGCAGACTCGCGGCGCTCATGGCCCGTCCGATCGCACCCGTGCCTGGAGGTGGCCCTGCCTGGAGGTGGCTCGCCATGCCCCGGCGGGTGCAAGCGGATGGTACACACCGCCCGCAATCGCGCCAGTGGCGCCTCGCCGCGGGGTCAGGCGCCGAGGTAGCGGGGCAGCGCGGCGCGCCAGTCACCCAGGCGCGTCGGCTTCATCAGCACGGCGTCGCCGGCGATCTCGCGGGCGCGGTCCTCCTCGAAGACCTGCGTGCCGTCGAACATCGTCACCAGCCTGACTTTGCCCTCCGGTACCGCCCACTCGCGCATCTCGGCGAGCGCGAAGTCGTCCATCACGCTCACGTCGGAGAGGAGCAGGACGGGACCCTCGGCCTTCGTCACCCACGCCTCGCCCTCGTTCAGCTCGGCGAAGACGCCGATCGGCAGGTCGGGGCGGATCTCGCGGGCGACGTCGGCGGCGACGCGAGCCAGGTCGAGGCGCGGGTCGACGATCGCGAGCGCGGCGGGGCGGGTGGGGTCAGGCATGGCGGTCCCTCGTGTGTCTCGGGCGGAGGATACGGCATGCGCGCGAGTGCGGGCGCGTATCATCGTGGCCGCGCCGGGGTGCGGCGCGCGCGAGGATGGAGTGCGGCGATGCCCGGTGTCGGCGGTGGACTGCTCGCGGTGCTGGCGGATGAGGCCCCCGGACAGCTGGAGGAGATGGAGCGCTGGTACGAGGACGACCACCTCTACGAGCGTTCCGCGATCGAGGGCTTCCTCTACTCGCGGCGCTACATCTCGCTGGAGGGGGAGCCTCGGTCGCTCACGCTGTACGAGATCGACGGGCCGGAGGTGCTCCACGGCGATGGCTACGCGAAGGCGTGGGAGCGCGAGAACGCGATCGCGGCGAAGCGGCGCGAGGCCGGCAATCCGATCCCGCAGCGCATGACGAACATGGTGCGCAACGAGTACGCGCTGATCAGCGCCACCGGCAAGCACGTCGGCGAGGTCGGCGCGTTCATCTGGTTGGTGCGCGAGGACGTCCCCGAGGGACGCGAGGCCGACCTGGACCGCTGGTACGAGGAGCACCTGCCGCTGGTCACCTCGATCGGCACGGTGCGCGGCGTCCGCCGCTACCGCGCGACGGTGGGCACGCCGCGCTACCTGACCGTGTATGACCTGGCGAACGCGGAACTGGTGCTGAGCGAGGCATGGCGGCGCTCGTTCCAGACGCCCGGAGCGGGCATCCTTGAGGCGCGGACGCAGGTGCTCACCAACCTCGGCCGCTTCTACAAGTATGTCGACCACGACGAGGCGCTGCGCGAGATGGCGACGTGGCCGGAGTAGCCTCGCCCGCGGCGTCCAGTTGAATCGAGCCGAGATGGACCTGTACGACGCGATCCACACGCGCCGCGACACGGAGGCGTTCGCCGAGCGCCGCCCTGAGCGCGCGGTCATCGAGCGGCTGATCGAGGCGGCCACGTGGGCGCCCAGCCACCGCCGCACGGAGCCGTGGCGCTTCCACGTGCTCGCCGGCGACGCGCGCGCCTCCATGGGGGCGGCCGTGGCGGACTGGCTCGCGGAGAGCGGGCAGGGCACGGACGGGCAGCAGCAGGCCGCGCGCGGACGTCTGCTGCGCGCGCCGGTCGTGGTGGTGCTGTCGCAGGTCGGCAGCCCGGACGACGCCGTGCGCGACCAGGAGGACTACGCGGCGGCGTGCTGTGCGCTGCAGAACCTGCTCCTCGCCGCGCAGGCGGAGGGCCTCGCCGCCCACACCAGCACCGGCGTCATGGTCCAGTACGCCGGCGCGAAGCAGTATCTCGGCCTCGAGCCGCACGACCGCATCGTCGCCTACGTGTACCTCGGCTACGCCCCGACCGACGCCACGGCGAAGGAGGGCACGCGCCGCCCGCCGGTGGTGCGCTGGGAGTGGCCGGAGGCGTAGCCGCGGGGTCGAGGCGCGCTACAGCCAGTCGTTGCGGCGGAACAGGACGTAGAGGGCGCCGGAGAGGCTCACGGTCAGCCCGGTCGCGGCCCACGCGCCCCACGCGGCCTCGGAGCCCGGGTACGGCACGTTCATGCCGTAGAACCCGGTCACCAGCGTCGGCACCGCGATGATCGCGGCCCAGCTCGTCACCTGCTTCATGACCTGGTTCTGCCGGTAGTCGCGCAGCGACAGGTTCGTCTCCACGATCGTCGCGACGAGGTCGCGGAGCGCGTCGGTCGACTCGGAGACGCGCAGGATGTGATCGTAGACGTCCTGGTAGTAGGGGTAGAGTTCCTCCGCGATCGCGGCGTGGTCGCGCCGCATCAGCGAGCTCACGGCCTCGCGCAGCGGCGGGACCAGGCGGTGGAAGCGCACCAGCGCCTGCCGCATCTCGAACCACCGGCGCTGCTCGGCCGGCTGCAGCGGGCGCTCCGAGAAGATATCCTCGCTCACCTCGTCGTAGTAGTCGTCGAACGTCTCCACCGCGTCGAAGTAGCCGTCCACGATCACGTCGAGAATCCCGTAGAGCAGGAAGCTCACGCCGTGCCGCCCCAGGTCGGCGGAGCGGTCCCACCGCCGGACGGCAGCGTCCATGTCGAAGGCGTCGTTCTTGCGGACGGTGACGATCCAGCGCCGGTTGAGGAACGTGTCCACCTCGGTCTGACGCACCTCGGCCGTCGCGGGGTCGACC